>JAGOCT010000128.1 GCA_017998585.1 Candidatus Cloacimonadota bacterium
GATAATGACATTGATACCATCTTTTTTATCCCATAGGTGGTTGCCACTTGTCAATCCATCTACACCGGCATCAAAGATTTCTCTGACAGAATTTTCTGTAACCCCTTTTCCATCCCCAGCATTTTCACAATTAGCAACAACAAAATCAACTGGATTCGTTAAAAGGAAAGAAGGCAGAAAGGCTTTTAAAGCCTTTCTGCCTGGTCTTCCAAATATATCTCCAAAAAAAAGAATTTTCATTTTACTTTGCGATGGCAGTCTGTCGGGTTTCTCTTAAGACTGTTACTTTTATTTGTCCAGGGTATTGAATTTCTTTTTCTATTTGTTTTGCAATATCCATAGCAATAAACATCGTTTGATTATCATCGATATTCGCAGGATCAACGATAATACGCAGCTCTCTGCCTGCCTGAATAGCAAATGATTTATTCACGCCTTCGAATGAGTTAGCAATTTCTTCCAGTTTTTCGAGTCTCTGCATATAGGTTTCTAACATTTCGCGTCTTGCACCTGGTCTTGCACCAGAGATCGCATCAGAAGCCTGAGCTAAAACAGCGTAAACGCTTTCTGGTTCAACTTCTTCATGGTGAGATTCAATTGCATTAACGACTAACTTACTTTCTCCGTTTTTACGTGCAAAATTAGCACCCAGAACAGCATGTGAACCATCAAACTCATGTTCAATTGCTTTACCAATATCATGCAAGAATCCGCATCTACGCGCAATTTCCTGATCAAGCCCGAGTTCCTTAGCCATAATACCACAAATCCATGCTGCTTCAATACTGTGATTAAGTACATTCTGACCATAACTGGTACGATAGTGTAAACGACCAATTAATTTAATCAGATTAGGCGATATATTATGGATATTGGTTTCAAGGCATGCTTTTTCACCTATAGAGATCAGAGTTGTATCCATTTCTTTTCTGGTTTTTTCAATCAATTCTTCGATTCTGCCAGGATGAATTCTGCCGTCTGCAATCAATTTTTCAAGTGATAAACGGGCAATTTCTCTTCTAACAGGGTCAAAACACGATAATACGACTGCTTCTGGAGTATCATCAATAATCAGATCAACTCCAGATGCTTTTTCAAATGCACGGATATTTCTACCTTCACGTCCAATAATACGACCTTTCATTTCATCTGATGGCAGAGAAACGACTGCTACGGTTGATTCTGAAATATGATCAACAGCCATTCTTTGAACGGCTGTAGAGATAATTTCAGCTGCTTTTTTATTGGCATCCATTTTTAATTGTTCAGTATCCTGACGAATTTCATTGATACATAAATTTCTTGCATCCTGTTTCATTTCTTCTCGTAAGATTTGAACAGCCTGATCACGGGTAAGTCCGGCAACTTCTTCCAGTTTTTTCTTTTGAGCATTAACCAGATGTTCGATTTCTTCAGTTTTTTTGTTTAATGCGTCTTCTTTTTGTTTTTGTTTCTTTTCTGTTTCGCTTAAAGCCTGTTCTTTTTTATCCAGAACTTCCAAACGCTTATCAAAACTGTTTACACGTTCATTGAACTTATTCTCAAGATTTCTGACTTCTTTTTGTCTTTCTTTAATATCGTTTTCGTAGCCTTTTTGAATTTTAAACCATTCTTCTTTGGCATCTAACACGACTTTTTTCTTTAAATCTTCAGATTCTCTTTTTGCTTTTTCAATAATATCTTTAGCGATGGCTTCTGTTTGTGTAATTTCTTTGAACGCTGTATTTTTCTTAATGATATACAGAGCAAAAGAAATACCAAATCCTAAAATCAACCCGATCAGGGTTGTGATAATATATATTATCATAAAGTTATTCCTCCAGGTTTATTAAGCCCTGCTCATACCGTACTTTAATTGACCTCGAAACCAAAGTTACAAGGTGGGCATCTACCTTTTGAGCCTTATAGATCCTGTATAAATACAGGCATGTATGCCACTCATGGCTCGATTCCCGTTCCAAATGCGGTTCCTCTACAAATTTAAAGCACGAATACAGCAGGGTAAAAATCTATAAAGTTTGTAATAAAGAATTAACTTTATTTAATTCTTTTTCCAAATCCTTATTTTTTGCTTCTAATTCGTAAATTCTTTCAACCAGATTGAGCCCGGAAAGAATGAATAATGTCTTTTGATCCAGTGTTCCATATTGCTTGCTTAAATTGCGCAACCAGGTATCCAGATACTCTGCATACTCCTGTATCAGCTGGGCATTATCACCTGTAACAGATACTTTTTGCCCGAAGACATTAACATCTACCTTTTTCATCGCGAGCCTTTCTGATTACAAGTCGATCAGCTGAGAAAGAACCACATCAATTTTTGAAGCAGCTACTTTGGTGATATTTTCAAGATTATCATTATTATTTTTTAGATTTTGATTTTCTTGTTGTAATTGTGCTACATTTTCCTGAAGACCTTTTATCTGTTCTTCAAGACCATGGTTTGTATTCGTCAGAGAATTATAAAGATCATCCAGTTCCACATAATCCATTTCAAGTTTATTCTTATCCTCAGTCAACTGAGCATACTTTTCTTTCAATTTTGTGTAGTTGTCGATTAAAATTTGTACTTTTTCGATAATTGGCATAGGGCTTTCAGTTTCTTTTACTTCTTCTTCAGCTGCATTTATCGTTAACTGTTCCATATTCTTACCTCATTTCTATCTGATATTTTGACTTTAATTTGTCAATTACTGAGCTAATTAAAGAATTAATGTATTCATCCGTCAAGTTTTTTATTTCAGGAATGATTAAAATGTTCAGAGAAAGGCTTCTGAAGCCGGTTTGAATCTGCTTGCCAGTAAATTCATCAAAGGGAATTACTTCTTTGATCAGTTTTGGATTACATTGAATAATATCTTCAACGATTTTTTGAACAGGATACTCTTTTGATACGACAAAGGAAATATCTCTGGATACGGATTGTAATTTTGGTATCTCGCTGAAGATCACATCATTCTTGTCCATTAAATCAAGACATTGACTAAAATTGATTTCAAAAGCAAACAATTCTTTTTCAAAATCGAAGTTGAGTAACACTTTAGGATCTAATTTACCAAAAGAACCAATCACTTTTTTGCCTGTTTTGATTAAAGCAGACAGGTTCTCCTGATAAAAAGGATCCTGGCATATTTCTATCTGGTATTTTTTAACAGGAAATAATGACAATAAAGACTGAATAATGCCTTTCAAATAGAAGAAATTCACTGACTCGGTTTTGTTTTTCCAGTGTATTGGATTAATATTACCTGATAATACACCGCTCACAGACCATTTTTCAGTGCCTAATTTATTCTCTGATTTGAAGAATACTTTGTTCAGCTCGAATAGTTTGATATTTTCCTGTCCATGGTTAAAATTATAAGCAGCATTTTTAATCAGACCAGGCAACAAAGTGCTTCGCATAATGGATGAAGCCTGTCCCTGAGGATTCATGATTTCGACACAGTTTCTGCGATAATCATCATCAGCGAGCTTTAACATATCAAAGTAAGCAGGATCTGAAAATGAAAGATTTAATACCTCATAAAAACCCTGAGTTACCAAGAAATCCTGCACTTTTCGACGCAAGAGTAATGATGTTTTATTGCTGATTTCATGTCTGTCCGGCTTAGATGGAACGGAGTTGTAACCATGTAAACGAATAATTTCTTCAATCAAGTCAATTTCACGTTCCAGATCTCTTCTCCAGGAAGGAATTTTGAAGGACAATGAATCTGTTTCAGTTTTAACAAGGCTCAGACCAAGAGCAGTCAGATATTGGGTGATGATTTCATTATCCAGGTCTAAGGTAAGTAATTTTTTGACACGTGAAGGTCTGAGAATGACAATAGCGTCTTCTTTTGGTGCAGGATAGGCATCAATCATTGATTGAGTAAGTGTTCCTCCACAAATAGAAAGAATCAGCTCAATTGCACGCTTTGCCACAAATTCGGCTACAATGTCTGAAGTGCCGCGTTCGAAGCGATAAGATGAATCCGTAAAGATTTTTTTCTGATATGATGTACGGCGAATCTGACTGGGGTTAAAACACGCACTTTCAAGAACAATAGCTGTTGTTTCATCAGTGATATGAGAGTTTTCACCGCCTATAATACCGGCTAATGCCATCGCTTTAACCTGATCAGCAATAACCAGTTCTTCTCCGTTTAGTGTATATGTGTTATGATCAAGCGCAGGGAAGATTTCTTCTTTGTGAGCTTTACGAATAATGATCTGATTGCCTTCCACTTTTGCTTTATCAAAAGCATGAAGCGGATGTGCATATTCCATCATGACAAAGTTCGTTATATCTACCACATTGTTAATGGGTTTAATGCCACAAGCTACCAGACATTCTTTTATCCAGGCAGGGCTTTCGGCAATCTTTACACCTTCGATTACGTTGGCAATATAGCGTGTGCATAATTCGGGTTCCTGAATATTAACGGTTAGTTCTGGTTTTTCAGTATTTGGATAATCTTTAAGCATTGGAAGGGTCAGATCTAAATCCAGCTGAGCAGACAAGTCCTGAGCCACACCAATCATGCCCAGTAAATCAGGTCGGTTTGGTGTAATTTCCACTTCATAAACGGTATCAGATAAATCAAGGTATTTACCTAAAGTTTCCCCTACAGGTGCATTTTCTTCTAAAACCAGGATACCTTCATGATTCTCAGATATGCCTAATTCTTTTTCAGAACAGATCATACCAAAGGATTCTTCGCCTCTCAGCTTAGTACGTTTAATAACGATATCTCCAATTGTAGTACCTGTTCTGGCAAAAGCAATCTTTTGACCCTGCGCGCAGTTAGGAGCGCCACAGACAACCTGTACGGTATCAATGCCATCAAAAACCTGACATACAGAGAGATGATCTGAATTTGGGTGAGCTTTTTTCTCTTTGATTTCAGCGACGACAATATGATTCAGTAATTCATTGGTTTGATGTACTGCCTCAACTTCTATACCTGAAAACGTTAATTTATCTTTTAATTCTTCTGTGCTTAAATCTATATCAAGATACTGTTTGAGCCATTTATAACTAATATTCATTTATTTCCTCATTCATACTGCCGTTTAACCGGCAATGCTATTCACGCTTTGCTGTAGGACAAGCATCCAGCTTGTCAATCTTCACAAGCTGGCAGCTTGTGTTACAATATCCTATTTTCTTAACTGACTGAACTGTTTAAGAAAACGGATGTCGTTTTCGTATAAAACTCTTAATCCGGGTATGTTGTATTTTAATATGGTAATACGGTCTATGCCCAATCCAAAGGCAAAACCGCTATATTTTTCTGAATCAATCCCAACCATTTGTAAGACATTAGGGTCAACCATTCCGGCACCGCCCATTTCAAGCCAGCCGGAGCCTTTACAAATGGAACAACCTTTACCGCCACAGTTTACACAGGAAATGTCAATTTCGGCTGAAGGTTCTGTAAAAGGGAAAAAGTGGGGTCTGAATCTGGATTTCATCTGACCGCCAAACATTTTTTTAACAAAGGTATTTAAGGTGTCTCTTAAATCCTGGAAAGTAACATTTTCATCCACTACCAGCGCTTCCACCTGATGGAAAGCAGGAGAGTGAGACGCATCCGGTTTATCATTACGATAACAGCGTCCTGGAGAGATAATTCTGATAGGTGGCTGATAATTTTCCATGGTTCTGATTTGAACTGTAGAAGTTTGAGTACGGAGCAGTACATCATCCTGAATATAAAAAGTATCCGCTAAATTTCTGGAAGGGTGATCTTTAGGTGTATTTAACGCATCAAAGTTATGATATTCATCTTCAATGTCATAACCTTCAGCAATATCAAAACCC
>JAGOCT010000129.1 GCA_017998585.1 Candidatus Cloacimonadota bacterium
TTTGGGAATAACAAAGGGGTTAAAATTGGAGGCTTGGGGGCGACCCTGAGTAATTGTATTTTTTATAATCCGGAATTGGATTATGAAATGGAGATTGGTTCTGAAAACATTCCCCATATTCCGGTGTTCCTGAATTATTCTCTGCTTTACGGGGGATTGAACAGAGTTAAGTTTTACAGTGATCAGCATACTTTGTATCTAAACAATGTACTGACCGGGGAGCCTCTCTTTTTAGGGCAGGTGACTGACAGCCTGACAGTGGATATGCCAGATTATTATCGTCTGTCTGCCAATTCTCCCTGTATTGACAGCGGGACACCGGATATCAACGGGCTGAATCTGCCGGAAGGCGATATATCAGGGCATCAGAGAGTTTGGAATAACCGGATTGATATGGGCTGTTTTGAATATGATGCGCCACTGCCTGTGGGTGATCAGACAGTCCCTGTTTTAAATGATTACAACCTGAAAAACTTCCCCAATCCCTTCAATTTAAATAAAAATATCGCAACCATTATCTGCTTTGATTATCCGGAAAAAGCCAAATCAGAACCAGAAATTGAAATATTTAATATCAAAGGTCAGAAAGTCAGAACCCTCAAAACCGGTCCCAGTTTAAGAGATCTGGAAATTCAGGCCGGTATTTCCAATAGTATCAGCAATCATCGTAATTACTCTGTATCATGGGATGCAAAAGATGAAAATCATCAGATAGTTGCCAGCGGTGTCTATTTCTACCGTGCAAAAGTCGATGGGAAGATTATCCAGACTCGAAAGATGATGGTAATCAAATAGACTATCATGAAAAAATAATTTTTATCAGCTAAGCTATCTTTTTATTTGACAAATTACTGAAAATGGTGTAACTTCTAATTTAAGAGTGACAGTGGAGGTAGCTATGGAGACCGAGATTTTATCACAGCTTAGAAAATATGTCGTTCCGGAAATGGTTTTTGGCACAGGTGCCCGTTTTCTAACAGGCAGATATTTGGAAAATTTCAATATACGGAATACCATGATTGTAACTGATCCTGGCGTCAGAGAAGCCGGTTGGCTTGATGATGTCATCAGAATATTAAATGAGCAAAAAACACGATACATCATTTTTGATCAGGTAACCCCTAACCCGCGTGATTATGAAGTCATGAAAGGTGCAGAAATATATCTTGAAAACAAATGTAACGGCATCATCGCTATAGGTGGAGGCAGTCCCCTGGATGCTGCTAAAGGGATAGGAATTGTCGCCAACAATGGCGGGTATATTCTTGATTATGAAGGAGTTGACGAGATTCCGTCTGTGATACCTCCCCTGATCTGTATTCCCACCACTTCAGGTTCCAGTGCTGATGTATCTCAGTTTGCCATCATAAACGACACAAACAAGAAAAAAAAGATTGCCATTATCAGTAAAGCCCTGGTACCGGACATATCCTTAATTGACCCAGAGACAACTACTACAATGGATGCAGAACTGACTGCCGCCACAGGGTTGGATGCTCTGACCCATGCGATAGAAGCACTGGTTTCAAATGCAAGATCTCCACTAACTGATCTGAATGCCCTTGAAGCCATCAGGCTGGTTTTTGTTCACTTAATAAATGCCATTCATAATCCAAAAGACCTGGAAGCCCGTAAAGGAATGTCATTAGCCAGTTTGCTGGCAGGTATGGCTTTTTCTAATGCCAGTCTGGGGGCAGTTCATGCCATGGCACATGCGTTAGGAGGTTTATTGGATTTACCTCATGGCAAATGTAATGCCATTCTTCTCCCCCATGTCATTACAAGCAATTATGATTCTTGCCCTGATCAATATAACAAAATTGGAGAAATCACCGGAATTACACAGAAAGAGATGTCTGATTCAGAAAAAAAAGGCATTATCATACAACAGATAAAAAACCTGACCCATCAGGCTGGTATCACAGATACCTTATCAGACCTGCATGTCAGTCAGGAAGCAATGAATGCCTTAACAGATAACGCACTGAAAGATGCCTGTATCTATACCAATCCCAAAGATTTGAGCTTCGAAGAACTCAGGGGAATCTATGAATCAGCAAAATAATCATACAGGCAGAGATCTTATCCGTAACAAACTATTGGGGCTTGGTGAAAAATCCCTCAAAAAGAATTATTTTACCCAGCTTCAAGACAGTTCACACGATCTTGAACGCTTTAGAAGTCTGCTAGATCAGGTGAACGTTAGTATTATTATTTGCAGAATGCCTGATGGAAATATTGTTGATGCCAACAATTCTGCAGAAAAATATTTTCTGGAATTCCGTCTAAAAGATGAATCTCATCATATATCCCATTTTTTGGGAGATTCTTTTTTTCAAAATCTGATTACATATTATAAACAAAGCAATCATTTTCAATCACATAATGAGCAACCCTTTTATTATATGGAAATTAGTCATAAAAAGCGTGATTTTGAAGTCTCTGTCAGTTTTAAAAAATTAGGTAATGATTGGTTTGTAACTCTCTTTTTTCATGATATCAGCATCCAGAAAGCTATTGAGCATTCGCTTCAGGAAAACAGAGCTTATTTGCGTGCTATTATAGATTTGATCAGTGATGCTATCTTTATTCAAAATGCAGATACGCTAAAGATTGTAGATTATAACCGCTCAGTATATGAAATTTTTGGATATCATGATAATGACCTTAAGAATATGAATCTTTGCGATTTGTGTGTTAACCATGATGATTTTCAACATGGCAAAGTTTATGAATATTTTGACAAAGCCAGAACTCAGGGTAGCCAGTCTTTTGAATGGAAAGCAAAAAGAAAGAATCATACGATTATCTGGATTGAATTTAATATTCGTTTTGCTGAAATTGGAGACAGAAAAACCTTTATCACCGTTATCAGAGATATTAGTGAACGAAAAGATGAAGAAGAAAAAAGACTTAGAATGGAACAACAGCTTCTGCATACCCAAAAGCTGGAAAGTCTGGGCATTTTAGCTGGAGGCATTGCCCATGATTTTAATAATATTCTGACCGCTATTCTGGGTCATTCTGAACTAGCTATATTAAAATTGGATAAAAAAGAAAATGCCCTGATTCATCTCAATGAAATTAAAAATGCTTCACAAAGAGCCTCTGAACTGAGTCAACAAATGCTGGCTTATTCAGGTAAAGGGCGTTTTATAGTTGAACCAGTGAATATCAATAAAGTCATCAATGAAATGCTCGGACTTTTAAAAGTATCCATTTCCAAAAAGGTTCATCTGGAGCTTCGTCTTGAAGAAGACATTCCCCTTTTTGAAGGAGGCGTCTCTCAAATACGACAGGTGATTATGAACCTGATCACTAATGCTTCTGAGGCTATCGGAGATAAAGATGGCACCATTTCGATTCATACAGGCATAGAAGAAATTAAAGAAAATCACAACAACATGTTATTCTTAGATCAGGAAGTACCAAAAGGAAACTGTGTGTTTTTTGAAATCAGAGATACCGGCTGTGGAATGTCAAAAGAAGTATTGGCAAAGATCTTTGATCCTTTCTTCACAACAAAATTTACCGGTCGAGGACTGGGAATGTCTGCCATTCTCGGTATCATTAAGGGACACAAAGGACTGATCCATGTGTACAGTGAAGTCAATATTGGCACACGCTTCAGAATATTTTTCCCCGCTCTGGAACAACATACTGAAACGGTGCTTATTACACCTGACTTTGACATCAATTCATTACACTTGCAAGGAAAAGCACTGATAGTCGATGATGAACCTGCTATATTGTTTATTGCCAAAGAATATATGACTTTTACAGGACTTGAAATTCTCACTGCCCCTGATGGTGTCGAAGCAGTTGAAGTCTTTAAACATAATCAAAAAGACATTAAACTGGTCATTCTGGATTTAACTATGCCCAATATGAGCGGTGAAGAAAGTTTCAATATCATCAGAAGTCTGAATTCACATGTTCCTATTCTTCTAATGAGCGGATTTTCTGAATATGAACTATCCCATAGATATTCTGATAAAGGATTTGCTGGCTTTATTCAAAAACCTTTTTCTTTTACAGATTTCAGAGAAAAAGTAATGTCAATTCTATTGAATAAGAACGCCCTGTGATCTGGTTTAATTTAGTAATCACTTTGTTTCTGATTTATGATACATGGAACACTCAACATGACAGTTTTGAATTAAAAGTATCCATTACTGGTCTTTTAATGCTACATTACGCAGGCTATCTTTTCAGCACATTGTTATCAATAATATCCATGATTTGTGCAATAATCATTTACATCATATTTAAATACTACAGATACTGATAAAACCTGTTTTATCTATCCTCTTTGTAAATTATAAAGATTTTACTGCTTGACAAAATCAAAAATCAGAGTATTATAAGATTAAGGAGGATAAAGAATAAGATGAAAATATTCAGATATACAAATCTGATCGCTTATCTGATTCAAGGAATGACCTTGTTATTCTTCTGTTATCTTCCTTATCAGCTTTTTTCTGAGAAAACAGAATTTGGAGCGCCATTTCTGACCCATTACACGATCAAGGAATACGGAGGAAGTGCTCAGGTTTGGAATGCCGTACAGGACAGAAGAGGTCTGATGTACTTTGGAAATGGTTCAGGAGTACTTGAGTTTGATGGAAAACAATGGCAAAAAATACCGGTTTCAAATAATTCTCTGGTGAGTGCACTGGCTACAGATTCACAGGGAAGACTCTTTGTAGGTGCAGTAAATGAATTTGGCTATCTAAAACCTGATAAACTGGGGCAGTTAAAATATATCTCTTTATCTCAGCAATTACCTGAGAAAGATAGATCTTTTCTGGAAGTTTTTAGGATTTTATGTGTAAGAGATGAAGTCTATTATATTACAAAACATAAAATTTATAAATATTATCAAAACAAACTTAAAAAGATCCCTATCAATGGGATGGCGTTCTATGGATTTCAGATAAAAGACAGAATCTTCATTCCGCAAGAAAATATTGGCATCAGCGAACTAAAAAATGATCAACTATACCCTCTAAAAAATACTGTTTTTAGTTCTCATATAGGCATGATTCACTATACAGAGAAAGAGTTTATCATCAGTCATAATGACAGTCTTTACTTATATAATCTGGAGACTGAATCACATAAACCTTTCAAATCAGCAGCCAATGATTATCTGTATCAAAACTTATATTACTGCAATTCAAGAATTGATGAAAACCGATTTGCAATAGGCACCATTTTTGGGGGTGTCCTGATTCTAAACAATCAAGGTAAGATTGAGCAGATCATCAATGAGCCCAGAGGAATGGAAGGGTCAGTTTATCATCTGTTTACCGATCAGGATAAAAACCTGTGGGCTTCAACAAACAATGGGATTATTAAAATTGACATCAGTTTTCCTGTCCAGCAATTTACAAAAAATCAAAATATAAAAGATTATACCCTGACAAATATCAGATTTAAAAATACACTTTATGTAGGCGCAATGACTGGTCTTATGTATCTGCCCCCCTATCAGATATCAAATAATCAGGATAATCACAGTTTTCGCAGAATCGAAAGTTTTCAGGGTGGATGCTGGGGATTAGAAATACTAAACGACAATCTGTTTGCATTAGGAGATTATGGTTTATCCGTCATTCAAAACCAGATTGCCAGAGAAATATACAAAACGCCAAGGAATTTTACACTTTCGACCAACCCCAAGTTTCCAAATGCCCTTTTTGCAGGCTCAGATGGCACCCTGAAATATATAGAACTAAACAAAACGAAAGATTTTAATCAGATACAAGTAATCCATGAATACATTTATAAAGAAAT
>JAGOCT010000130.1 GCA_017998585.1 Candidatus Cloacimonadota bacterium
TACTATACTATACTATACTATACTATACTATATGGTATTTCTGTATATCATAAACGAAGATTTACAGGTAGTCATAATAAATTCATTTAAGCTTCATTTTGTCTTATAAACTTTAAAAATAAGAAATAATGGAGAAAGAATGAAAAAAATATTATTTACACTAGTCATCATGATTAGTATCATTATTACTTGTCATGCAGAAAATTATTTAAAAGGCAGCCTGCTTTTTAAAAGCAATACGACGATTAAGGTGAATTCTGTTAATCCCTTACTAACAGATAAAGATTGGTTTAATGATTTAATTAAAGAATATAATATTTATAGTATAAGACAGATTGGGGAAAATAGCATTCCGACTCAATACCAGTCAAGACGTCTGTATTATTCTATTTGTTTTGATACCACTTATTCTGTCTCAGATGTGATTAACTCTTTTGAAAAAAATGATGATGTTCTTTATGCAAAGTACAACATAGCGTTTGAACCTGTTATCAATTCAAATGATACTTATGCAAATCAAATGTGGGGACTGGATAGGATAAACCTACAGCAAGTATGGAATTCAGGTGTCCATGGGTCAGGAGAAGTTATTGTTGCGGTTATTGATTCAGGGCTTGATCTTGGATTAAATAATTATCCAAGTATTCATGAAGATTTAGTTGGCAATGTCTGGTCGGATGTTAATCCTATGGTGACGCCTTTAAATCCATATTATGGATTTAATCCTTATTTTTACTTATCTTCAAATGGAGAGCATCCATATTTGCCACAGGATAAGTATGGTCATGGTACTCATGTTGCAGGGACTATCAGCGCAAAAAACAATAATTTAACAGGTGTAGCGAGTGTATCTGGCTGATGGGGAAATGTTAATGGCAGTAGAATATTACCTGTCAGGGTTGGCAATAGTCTTATGATCATGAGCGCAATAATGGATGGATTATACTTTGCTTATTACGAAGGCGCTAAAGTCGTCAATATGAGCTTTGGCGGATCTGGATCAGCAGACTACTTTCAACCTTTACATGAAGTAATACAGGATTTAAACAATGACTTTTTAAATCTCGGCTTTGCTCCTGTGATGATTGCTGCTGCAGGGAATTCAAACACTGATATTCTAAATTATCCCAGTTCTTTTGATGAAGTGATTTCAGTAGCAGCAACAGATATTAATGATCGGAAATGTATGTGGGGATTAAATGGTTCAAACTTCCATGAGTCTGTTGATATCTGTGCCCCAGGTGGTAAAAACACCGATTTTGCGAATACTTCAGGGATCTGGTCCACACTGCCTATGAATGATAGTTTTATCTTGCATGCCTATTTAAATTCCGGATATGACCAGTTAAATGGTACATCAATGGCAGCTCCACATGTATCCGGAGTCGCAGCATTGTTAATTGGCGCAAATTCAAGTATGTCGTCAACAGAGGTAAAGCAACGAATTATTGGATCATCTGACAATCATTATGATGTAAATCAAGCGTATTTTGGTCAGTTAGGATCTGGCAGATTAAACGCTTATAGAGCATTATACCAGACTCCGGTTCCTAATCTGTCTTTGCAAAGCTATTTAGTAAATGGCGAGTTAAATGGTATTCTGGAGATAAATGATCTAAATTCTTTAACTATTAATCTAAAAAATTGGTGGGCTAATGCAATAAATGTAAGTGGCTCTTTGTCAACTAATGACCCATATACTTTAATATCTTATGGAGATCCAGGTATTACATCAGCAACATGGGGTAATGTTCAAAATTATGAGATTAAGTCAAATCAAACAGTCATTAGGATCAATGTGAATGGTGGACTAAATCGTTTGATACCTTTTACATTAACTTTGCAAATGACGAATGGTGATACCAAAGTGATTAATTTTAAACTTCCAGCTCAGATTAGTATGAACAATTATTTTTCTACACTACCTCTACAAACCGGTGAGACTTTAAATGAAGGTTTGACTGTTTTAAATGTCAATTCAGATCCATTTGATGAAATATTTGTTTCAAGCAGTATAGGCAGAATATTTATGATTAATTCAACAGGTGGTTATAATGTTATGACATTAGGGGCATCTTCCGCCTGTTTGCCAGTTGTTGCAGATGTAAACTCTGATAAAAACTATGAGATTATTTGTGGTAATGATCTGGGAAATATTAAAATATTTAGTATCAATGGTCAGTTGTTAAGATCCTATAATGTCAATGGAAAAGTAAAATATTTTTCAGTTGATGATGTGACAGGAGATGGTAATCCTGATATCATTGCAGCCTATGAAAAATATAGCCAAAGTTCAGGGAATGAAGGATTAACTATTATTAATTACCATGGTAATACAGTCATTAACACAATACTTCCTAATAGGGTTCAGTCAGGTATTGCTGTTGGTGATATTAATAATGATGGAATGAATGAAATTTTGCTTGCCTGTCAAAATTCATATGGAAATTCAACTATAGGACCAACTGCTTTGAAACTATATGCTTATAAAGTTAATAATGGTGCCCTAAATTTGATATATAGCACTACTTATGGTGCAGCTGATATGGGGTATAAGTTCTTATCGGCACCTGTTATTGCAAATATTGATCAGAACGGAACAAAAGAAATGATGTTTAGTTATACCTTTGATATGAACAGAGGATGGGTAACAGGAGTGGCAGCATTTAATATTTCATCTCAAGATACACTATGGACAAATCAATTTGTCCATTGGGGAGCAGATAAAATGAGTCCTTTGATTGTTGGTGATTTTGATAGCTCTCCAGGTTTAGAAACAATCTTTAATGAAAACTGTGTATATCTTTTGGGATCTAATGGGCAAGTATTAAAACAGTCAGCTTTAGATTATGATGAAGAATATGATTTACCATTTAGTATTAACTCTGTGATAGCAGAATGTAGTAATAACCAATTCATGATTTATCAAGCGAGTGATAATGCCCTGGTTGGATTGGATCATAACTTAGATTATTGCCAGGAATGGAAGTATAGTGTTCTTGGCTTAAAAGGATCTGCTATAATAAAAGTGAATGCATTTAAATATTCTCTTGCTTTAGCAAAAACTAATGGGCAGATAATATTATTGGATCTAAACTTTGAAAATTCTAAGAAACTTCATTATTCACAAAGAAATTATAATTCAAGACATACAGGTCTGTTTACTCAGGTATTACCTGAAAGAATATCTAATGATATTATAGTAAGCGACGATGTAGTGATTGACAGAAATGTTACTCTTCAAAACAATTCAACATTATCAATAAATCCTGATATAAATATTAAGTTTATGCCATCTAAAAAAATTGATATTTTTGGGTCGATTGAAATTGAAGGAACATCAGATAATATGGTCAATCTTAGTGGACTTTGTTTAAGCAATACTAATGACTATTGGAACGGAGTTCATTTTTACAATAATTCTAATTCTCATATCAGCTATATAAACATGAAAAATGCTGTGAATGGGATGAACTACAATGAATATGGCGTTCATTACTTAGGTAATTCCACAATTAGTCAATCAGATATTGCCGTTACTGTCTATAATTCTTCCCCTCGTTTCTATGAAAATGATATTGTAGATAATAACACCTCTGGATTTTACATTGATAATTATGCTTCACCATCGCTTGGATATCAAACCGGCTCAATTGGATTAAGAGAATCAGGGAGAAATAATATACAATCAAATCCTATAGGTATGGATGTATATAAATCAACCCCTGTATTAAACAACGGCAGAAATAATTTTGAAAACTCAGATTTTAATATTTATTCAGATATTGATACAGTCATCAGAGCTGAAAACAATTGGTGGGGTTCTGCTGATGAAAGAGATTTTATGGATAAATTTAATCAGATTTCAATGATTGACTATTCACCATGGCTGTTAGCACCAGAGATCAGAGCTAATGATGATTTTATCACTCCTTTTGATCAGGCATATCTTTCATATATATCTTCAGATTATTCAGGAGCGATTAATAAGTTTAAAGCCATCTTGGAAGATAATGATCAAACTTCTGATGATATTATGTCGATTAGCTATTTAATGATGTGCTACTCAAAAATTAATAATTTAAATGAATTTGATCAGTATTTAAGCTCAAGGTTAGAACTGGTAAATGATTTATATGTTAAAAAAGCTTATCAGGAGTGTCAGGCATTGGTTAGAAGGTTGACTAACCAACACAATCAGGCTGTTCAATATTATGAAAATGTATTAGACAACAATCCTTCTGTCTCTGACTCTGTATATGCAATTATTGATTTAACTTATACTATGTTAGAAACTAATGGCAGATCAACTTCTAAATATGCTAATTTGATTCCTGAACAAGAAGATGATCAACTAAACTATATCAATCAGTTAAAAAGAAAGCTTAGAGGTAAATCAGATATTAATGATAATCCAGATATGCCTGTGAATCCTGTTTTATTCAAGAATTACCCTAATCCATTCAACCCAAGCACTCATATCAGATTTTTCCTGCCCAATGACAACCATGTTGAGCTCACCATTTATAATATAAAAGGGCAAAAAGTGAAAACTCTGATAAATAGCAAAAAAGAAAAAGGAAATCATTCTGTGATTTGGAACGGCAAGGATGAAAATCAGCATTCTGTATCCAGTGGTGTTTACTTTTATCGATTAAATGTATCAGGGAAAACAACCATGACCCAAAAATGTCTGTTGATTAAATAAGATTTGAAGGGTGCCAGAGTAATATCTGGCACCCTTTTATAAAAAGGAGAGAAAAATGAAAAACGGGACAAAATTATTACTTATAATAATTGTTATGAATTTAATGATAAAATCTTATGCTTTGCAAAGTGATTCTACGGATTACAATCTTGGATTATCAACAACTACATATTATGATACGAACAATATGTGGGTATTCACTTCAAATATATCTGATTTATATGTAGGTGATGGATGGAATTGTTTTTTATTTATCTATGAGTATGCTGTTAGTAGTATATCATTTAATAAAATACAAATAAATCCTGATCAAATAGAAAATGTAAAATTAAAATTTTATATTGGATATTTTGGATCGAATGGAAATATTAATAACGGTTATCCATCTTTTGAAATGCCAAATGGAATATTTAACCCTCCATTATATATACAACAAATATATTTTGGTTCAACTTTTGATCCAGATATAAATGAATATCCTGTAGAAAATTTCAGAGTAGTTTATCCAGATAGTTTAAATATTGGATGGAATGAAGTTGATATTACTGATTTTATTGCTCATGATCTTGCTCTTGATAGAGACAATCATCAAATAAGATTAAAGTTTCCGATAAAATATGATGAAGATCTTTATGATGATGGGATTACAATCATAACGATAGGAGACAACAGTTTATTTCCAAAGTTAATATATACTTATGAAAACAGTAATCATTCAAATGAGAACATAATTGAAAGAGAATTAATAAACATCTCCAACTACCCCAATCCTTTTAATCCCAGAACAACTATTAATTTTTCTATTCCTAAAACAGATCTGGTCAATATAGAGATTTATAATGTAAAAGGGCAAAAGGTAAAAGGCTTACTGAGTGAAGTAAAACAAAAAGGTGAATACGCTATTGATTGGAATGGAGAAGATAGTCAGGGTATCAGCTGTTCAAGCGGTATCTATTTTTGCAGGATAGAGACCAGTTCTGCCAAAAAAATGCATAAGATGATACTCATGAAATGAGGAATCATCGGATTGTTAGGATATTGAAATGATATAAATC
>JAGOCT010000131.1 GCA_017998585.1 Candidatus Cloacimonadota bacterium
GTTAAGACAAGCACAGAAAATTGAGTCTTTAGGCACACTTGCCAGTGGTATCGCCCATGATTTTAACAATATTCTGGCAGCGATTATCGGATACGCTGAGATGGCTTCGAACATTGAAGGAGATGATTTTTCAAAAAAGAAATATATGGATGAAGTTTTAAAAGCCAGCTTAAGAGCAAAAGAATTGATCAGACAAATCCTTACATTTAGCCGTAAAACAGAAACCAGTTTTAAACCGGTTGATTTAGTTGCTGTGATTGAAGAAGTAAACAATTTTTTAAGACCAACACTTCCCTCATCAATTGATTTAGTTTTTAACAATAACAGTGATCATGCAGTAATTCTGGGAGATCATACTCAAATCCATCAGGTGTTCATGAATCTATGCACCAACGCTTATCAGTCTATGAAATCTAAAAAAGGGAAACTGATAATTGATATTATTAAAACAAAAATCAAAGAAGATGATAGTTTAACTACATTGAGTCCTGGACATTATTATAAGATCAGTATTAAAGATAATGGTGTGGGTATTAACCCTGATAATCTGGATAAAATATTTGAACCATATTTTACAACGAAAAAATCAGGAGAAGGTACAGGATTGGGTCTTTCAGTAGTTCTTGGAATCGTCAATACTCACAAGGGAACTATTCGAGTTAAAAGTGAATTGGATAAGGGTTCTGAATTTTCAGTATATTTGCCAAAACTTGAATTTCATGAGCTTGATAAATGCTCAGTTCCTGTAAATTATATAAAAGGTAATCAAAAAATTCTGCTGGTTGATGATGAAAAATCAATTGCGTCATTAATTACAGAATTTCTATGTTATCTGGGTTATACTGTTGTATCAACCAGTGATAGTCAGGAAGCATGGGATTTGTTTCAGGATGCTCCAGATTCATATCATTTACTCATGACAGACATGACAATGCCAAAAATGACAGGAGTTGAACTGATTGAGAAGGTCAGAATTCTCAGACCTGAAATCCCTGTCGTTTTATCATCTGGTTATCAGGAAACTATAGAAGAAGAACGCATCAATGATTTGAAGAATTTAAAAATTCTTCAAAAACCCTATGAACTTTACCATATATCTTCATTGCTTAATGAAATTTTTCAATCTGTTCTTTCAGAGTAGGCTTTATTAGCATGATATATAAGTTTTTTATAAATCTGGAAGTTTGTAATACAACAATTTAACAAGTTTGGGAGTAATTATGATTTATAACCGACCTCAAAAGATAGCTGAAATATTAGTTGAAAAAATTGGTGTTAAAAAGAGCAAACTCTCAGTTAACTATCTGATTCTGATGGGATTTTTAGCCGGTGTATATATTGCAATGGGTGCTCAGCTTGCTACAAAAGTATTGGCATATGTCTCTGATCCTGGTATTGGAATGCTACTGAGCGGATCTGTGTTTAGTGTTGGATTGATGCTGATTGTGATTGCTGGAGGAGAACTTTTTACCGGCAATTCTTTGATATTAATGTCTGTTCTGGCTGGAAAAGTCTCTGTTAAAAGCATGTTAAAAAACTGGTCTATTGTTTATCTGGCTAATTTGATTGGATCCATATTTATGGTTTTTATGATGATAAAATCTGGCTTACTTCATCATAATGGGGCTTTAAATCCTGCTGGAGATAAAGCAGTTAATATTGCTTTTATAAAAACCCATCTGTCCTTTTTTCAGATTTTTATACGTTCAATTCTTTGTAACTGGCTGGTTTGTCTTGCCGTTTGGTTTTCTCTTGCCGCTCATGATATTTCTGGAAAAATTCTGGGGATATTTTTCCCAATTATGATGTTTATTGCTTCGGGGTTTGAACATTGTATTGCCAACATGTATCTTATCCCGATTGGTATGTTATTGAACACGAATCCTTCTGTCAATATTCCAATAAGTGGGTTGATGAAAAATTTAACTGTTGCGACCATTGGAAACATTATTGGGGGAGCTTTTTTTGTTGCAAGCTTATATTATTATACTTATTATCAACATCGTGAGAAGATGTAAAAGAGCAAATTGATTTGTTCATTTAAGATAATATAACAGAGGTTTTTATGATTAGTTTCATGGATAAACAAAGCAGAGATGCACTTCAGATCAATTATATACTTGCTAAGATTCAAACTTTTTCAGAACCAGGCGCAAGGTTACATAAAAACTTTAAACCTTTTAGAAAAAATCAAAAATATGAATTGCTATCATATTATGAAAAGGTGCAAACATTGATGACTGCCATCAGCAAATATCCGGATCTAATAACAACTCTAGGGTCCTATTTGCATTATTTTCAATGGATTTTAAAATCAATTGAAGATAGTTCTGAATGTCTTTTAAAAGATGATTATGCACTAGAAATACATGAAATTTTTGAAATTAAACATTTCCTGTACTATTATCAAAAAACTGTTCAGTATTTAAAAAAAAGAAATCTAATAACTGTTATTCCCCTGTATGATTTTTCAGACCTTTTTGATTATCTGGATAAAGAAAAGCAAAATACGCCTTCTTTCTATCTGAGTCCTTCCTATTCTGCAGAGCTTGAAGCGGTTTATTCAAAGATTAAGCAGTTAAAACAATTGATTGAAAATGAATATTCTCAGCTCAAAAAGCAATTAATCAAGGAATTCAATCTTTATGAATTTAATGATAAATTAACTGTATCCAGATTAAAGACAGACATGATTCAAAAGTTGAATCAATCTCCACTATTGGCAATTGAGTATGAAAACTTTGCCAATATTACTTATGTTTTGAAAAAATCGGATGTGATTCTGAGCGCTGAACAGGATATCTCTGATCTGAATGAATCTTTATTTGTGGAAGAGAAAAAAGTAAGAATGATGATCTCCCAAAAAATTGGATCTCAGTCAAAAGACCTGATAGTCTCTTTTCACAGTATTGCCACGCTTGATCTTATGTTGGCAAAAGCTATTTTTGCTCACAATCAAAAAGGTGTTATTCCTATGATTGCTGACCAACCATTTATATATGCTAAAAACCTTAAAAATCTGGCTTTAAAAGACGAATTAGAACGCATAGACCTACAGTATCAGCCTGTTGATATTCACTTCAAACAAATTGTAACGGTTTTAACGGGTGCTAATATGGCAGGGAAAACCTCTATTCTAAAAGGGATAGGACAAGCTTTTGTATTGTTAGTTCAAGGAATCCCCCTTCCTGCAGATAAAGCGACACTTTTTATCCCTGATTTTATATGTTATTCAGGACCGTTAACTCAGGAACACAGAGCCGATCTTAGCAGTTTTGCACTTGAAGTGGTTGAACTTCAGAATATGATCGACAAAAAAGGTTATGGACTAATCCTAATGGATGAATTTGCCAGAGGTACTAATCCGGAAGAAGGCACTGCTTTGTCAAAAGCTGTCATTCATTTTTTTTCAGAGAACTTAAAATCTCATTTTATAACTGCTACTCATTTTAATCCACCGGAGGTTTCAAAGAATACTGAGCATTTCAGACTATTAGGAATATCTGAAGCAGATTTTAAAAGCCTGAGAAGTAAAGATAAAGTATGGTTGAAGAATAACTTAAATGAAATTCATAGTCATTTTAATTATCAGATGATACCTGTTGAAATTGGCAGCCAACCACCAAAAGCCGCTTTTATGATTGCAGAACTCCTGGGATTAGATAATCAAATTTTAGATACCGCCAGGTGTATATTAAAAAATGAAAAATGATGTCATACTCGAAAAATTCAGAGTAATAAAAACTTTCAATTCAGAGGAATACTATAACAGAGAACTGCTTATATATAAGCTTAATCTGCCATATATACCTGATATGCTTGAATATAACAGTAATCCCGAATCTGAGAAACAATGGATTATTTTACACCGACTATACGGTCATAATCCTCAGCCAGGTTCTCTAGATGATTTCCAAAAAGCTCTTTATACACTGATTAGATTTCACAGAGATCTGAAAAACTTTAATCTTTCATTTTCTCATAATGATCCAAATCCGAAAAATTTCATCATTGAAGATGATAAATGCTATCTGTTTGACTTTTCTGATATCAGCCACAGGGAAGCGGGATATGATATTCTTGCTTTTTTTTTGTTTACTGTAGATTTTTTGAATGAAGATTGTTTAAAGCAACTGATTGAATTTTATACTTCTCATTTTTCTTTTGATTATCGGATTTGTCTTGCTTTGTATGATAAAAGTATTTTAGAGTTTGATCAACGCAGAGCATTTTATAAAAATATTAAAACACTTACTAAGACTCAACTTGATAAAAGAGAACTCATTCGTAAGATGATGATAAATAAGTGAGGTGAATGATGTTTATAAAAAAATTATCCGATTGTCCAACGATAACAGCGGGGGATAATACAGCATTAAAGGTGATTATACACCCAGATCATGATCCTCTAGATATTTCATACAGCTTTGCACATGCAATTGTAAAGCCAGGTGAAACCAGTTATGAACACCTGCTTACTACTTCTGAAACATATTATATACTTCAGGGATCTGGTGTCATGCATATAAATGATGAACATTCTGATGTAAATGCAGAGGACTGTATCTTTATCCCTTCAATGAGCCGACAAAGTATCAGTAACACTGGTAATCATGATCTGGTTTTTCTATGTATAGTTGAACCAGCATGGAAAGTGGAAAACGAAAAAGTGTTTTATAATAAAAGCTAAAAAACATGACTTCTGATATAATTCATGAAGCCTCTGATGATCATCATAATCAGCAAAACATTTAACTTGCCAAATGCTTTATAATCTTGTATAGTGATTTTCAGAGGAGTAAAAACAGGATGAGAGTAAATGAAAAATTAGATTTTGATACGCTGAGTGATTTGGTAAACAAATCGCCATTGGCCTCTGTCAAAATGCTTTTTTCAGACATATTTAAACTTATCTCTAATCCTGATGCGACTGCCAGACAGTTAAAATGTATTATTGAAAGAGATCCTGTTTTAACTATGAAAATTCTGACGCTTGCAAACTCAGTATATTATGGGTCTTTTAAAAAAATTAGTGATATTCTGCAGGCAATAGTTTGGCTTGGATTTGATACCGTAGTTCATTTGGTTTTTTTAACCAAGCTATATGGATTATTTAATGAAAATCCAAAAGA
This sequence comes from Candidatus Cloacimonadota bacterium, assembly GCA_017998585.1. Next base: position 5,133 of record JAGOCT010000131.1, read on the forward strand.
AATAGAGCCTTTTCGAATCAGTTTATGGAAATCATCAATAGCTTCCGCTATTATGGGAAAAGTGATTTTTCGACGTGAATTCAGTGAATCAGGAAATTTAATATACACGGCAGGTCTTTTACATAACATTGGCGCACTTTTTATATCTTTAGCTAAATCTGATCATTTCTTTTTTATCAGAGATGAAATGAATAGACAAAAACTTGATGCGGATAGTCTTGAATTGAATCATTATGGAGTTGATCATGCAAATCTAACTTCATTAATAATGAAAAGCTGGGGATTTCCAGATTCCCTCGTAAATATTATAAAATACCACCATAATCCTGTCAAATCACCTCTTAGTTGTCGAAAAGAGACTTTATGTCTGTTTTTATGTGATCAAATCATTCATAAGAAAAAGCTTGGATTCTCTGATTTATATGCGTATAATGACAATAAAACTCAGGCGGTTATCAATTTTCTGGGTTTACATGAAACGATGCTTTTAGCCGTAATGAATAATGTAAGAGAAGAACTGGAGATGATGGATAAAATGGGTTGGTTTGGTCATGAGTCATAAGTAAGACTCATTATCTAATTGGGGCATAAGGCTCTTTTAAGAAAAATATCCACACATGTTCCATG
>JAGOCT010000132.1 GCA_017998585.1 Candidatus Cloacimonadota bacterium
TCCGGCAAAACGTCCCATGACTTCAAGAATAATCACTCTGTGATGGGATGCAGCAGTCGTAACTAACTTATCAACCGCATCCGTTGCCGCTTCAACTGCAGTCTGAAAACCAAAAGTAAATTCGGTTGAGCTTAAATCATTGTCTATCGTCTTAGGAACTCCAATAATATTAAGTCCTTGTTCAAAAAGTTGCTGACTAATTCTTTGAGAACCATCACCCCCAATATTGATAACAGCTTCTATTCCCATGTATTGTAATCTGCGTATCAGTTCTTCAGACCTGTCCACTTCAGCCCAAGAGCCATCTCTGTTTTTTACAGGCCAGGCATAAGGACCTCCTTTATTGGTTGTACCAATGATTGTACCACCTCTGACATGGATTCCTGCTACTGCTTTTTCATCTAATATAACGACATCAGCTGGATCACTTAAAACTCCATCAAAGGCATTGATACTGCCAACTATTTCCCAGTCTCTTTCTTGAGATGCTCTTTTAACAATAGCTCTGATGACTGCGTTTAAACCTGGGCAATCTCCTCCACCTGTTAACACTAAGGCACGCCTTTTCATATTGCCTCCAATCATTTTCATATAAATCTTTTTTAAAATATAAGCTAAAAGAGATCGTTTGCCAACAATTTGTTAAAAATAGCAGGAATTAATCCTGCTATTCATTATAATCAAGTAGATTAAACAATACTCTTTGCAAGTCTTAATCCAATATTGAAGACATTCTTTTCTGCCTGGTTGTAGTATCTGTTTGCAACTGTGCAGTATTCTTTTTTACTGCTCCAGCTACCACCCCTAAAGACTCTATTTTCTCCGGTTTCAGGTCCTTTAGGGTTGACTTTTTCTTCTGAAGTGTAAAAATCAAATCGATCCCAACACCATTCATACACATTCCCACTCATATCGTACAAGCCAAGTTCATTCGGCTTTTTGGTGCCAATCGGATGTGATGAAAATTCAGAATTCTCAATAAACCAGGCAACTTCATGGATATCATCTGAACCTGAATAATGATAGTTTTCTGTCTTGTTACCACCTCGCATTGCAAACTCCCATTCGGCTTCTGTTGGCAGTCTGTAACCATTAGAGTCAAAATTGCAAATCACGTCTTTACCGTTAATTGTATAGCATGGCGTAAGGCAATCTTTTATACTTTTCCTGTTACAATACTCGATGGCATCATACCAGGAGATATTCTCAACCGGAAAATAATCTCCTTCAACTTCAGACGGATTTGAAAGCATGATTTCATACCATTCCTTTTGTGTTACTGTGAATTTGTTCAGATGAAAAGATGATACTGTTACCCGATGTTCTGGTTTTTCAGTTTCAAGACCAGAATTGGAGCCCATAATAAAAGTTCCCCCTTCTATCAGAACCATCACATTTTCTGAATGAAAACTGGAGTATCCTTCTAAAATATTCCTAAATCCACAATGTGGACAAATTGGATTATGAGGCTCTAATTCCTTTCCACACTTAATGCAGTTTTCCATAATCTCCTCCTTATTGATTAGTTTTCTCTTCTATCATTAAAATTAAGTACTTTTTTAGTCATTTGTCAAACTTTTTTTTACTTTTTTTTGCTTTTGCTTATCATAAAAAAGTAATTGACGAATTTTTAACTTTAAAATAAAATTACTCTGGAATAAGAAAAGGGATGGTTTGATATGAAAAATCCTCTTTTGGCTATGGTCTTAGGGCTTTTTTTGAATGTATTTAGTTTAATTTTTTTTGATCTTCGTTTGTTTTTATGGTCTCTTGGTTTTTATCTTTCACTTTTTACAGCTTATGTCTTTCTCTCTCCATATCGAATGGATCTCTTCATTTTTCTGATGTTTAACCTGTTTTTTTCCTGTTTTAACTATTATATTGCCGGCGTATGGAATTTTATGCAAATGGATGATGGTTATACCAGCCCGTGGATGAATGCTTTTCATGCCTTTAAGAAATGGTCTCTCAGATTTATCTCGATGATTTTGATCATTTTTGCTCTGATTGGTTTTGTTAAATATTCTGAAAGTTTTGTTGCGATGAGCTTAAAAGTTACTGCCTTGCTAGTTCTTGCTCCAACTGCTTTGATGATTGTCGAATATCTGGTTAGTATCATCATCTCCACAGTTTGTACTGCATTTAAATTGCCATCAGAAGAATAAAACGATAAAGGGTAATCATATATGATTTTAAAAACAAATATTCTCAGCTTAAATCTACAGAATGAGTTCGTATTTAAAAAAGAGGTGTTTCTGCTGATTGAAGCAGGAAAAATTGTAAAAATCATTGATAACGAGGATGACAGTACTTACAGATCTTATCTGAAGATGGATTATATCGATCATACAAACCAGATAGCTTTACCTGGTTTTATTGATACGCATACACATATTGCCCAACACGATATTATGGGAAAATACAAGCCTGATTTGTTAGATTGGTTAAATTGCTATACCTTTCCAGAAGAAAGCAAATTTAATCATTCTGATTATGCAAAATCAATTTGCTCACGATTTTATCTAAATGCTTTAAGTCATGGGACAACCTGTGTTACTGCTTACATGACCATACACAAAGAAGCTTGCAATATTGCATTTGAAACAGCGCACAAGATGGGTGTCAGAGCATTCATTGGTAAGGTCATGATGGATTGTAATTGTCCGGACTTTCTGGAAGAAAACACTGAACAAAGTCTTGAAGAGAGTATCGAACTTTATCATAAATGGCATCAGAATACGCCTTTGCTCTCTTATATATTCTCTCCACGTTTTGCCCCTGTTTGCTCTTTAGAACTCATGCAAAAAACAGGTCGTTTCATTCAGGATCATGAGGCATATCTCCAGACACATCTGTCAGAAAATTCAAATGAGATCAATTGGATTAAATCTCTTTATCCTCAATTTAAATCCTATACAGATATCTATTATCAAACTGGACTCATGGGTAAAAAATCGATATTTGGGCATTCGATCCATCTGACAGCCGATGAAATCGCATTGTTTAAAAAGACAGAATCAAAAATTGCGCATTGCCCTGACTCCAATTTTTATCTGAGAAGTGGTGAATTTGATTTATTTGGAATCGATCAGGAACAGATAGATTTTGCGTTAGCATCAGATATAGGCGCTGGCACCTCATTATCAATGCCTTATCATGCCAAAATTGCAATTTACAGACAGACGAAGCTTTCTCTCGATCCTTTGAAAGCATTCTATTTAATGACTTTAGGTGGCGCAAAGGTGTTAAATATGCAAGACAAAATCGGCAGTATTGAAGCGGGTAAAGATGCAGATATGGTCTTTTACAAAAACATGATAAATGATGACAAACCGGAAGAAATCATCTCTAAAATCATTTTTACCGATCAGTCTTCCAATATTGAAAAAGTCATGATACATGGCTCAATCGTATATCAACAGGGTGTGATGTAATATGGAGTTAAGAATACCATCAGTTGATTTTATCATTCATCATCCGAAGATTAAAACTGGAGTCATTCAGAATCCTCACTTGCTAAAAACAGCCGTGAAAAAGTACATTGAAGCCTATAAGCGTGACAAGGGATATCTCATCTCAGACAAAGAACAGTTTATTGCTGAAATTTCAGATTATCTGAAAGACTTGATAAAGTCTCCTTTAAAACCTGTTATCAATGCGACTGGCATCATATTACATACAAATTTGGGTAGAGCACCCTTAAGCAAATATATTTTAGAAAATAGTTTTAAGACTCTGTCTTCCTATTCAAATCTGGAGTTTGATCTAAATTCTGGCAAAAGAGGAAACAGAAATGTTCATCTGAGCGCATTGATTCAATTGCTGACTGGAGCTGAAGACTGTCTGATAGTCAACAATAATGCCGCAGCAGTATTCTTATGTCTGAATCAGTTTGCCCGAAATAAAGAAGTCATTGTTTCAAGAAGTGAACTGATTGAGATAGGCGGTTCATTCAGAATACCTGATATTATGACCTCATCAGGCTGCATTTTGAAGGAGGTTGGCACTACCAATTGTACTCGCCTGAGTGATTATGAAGAGAATATCAATGATCAGACAGCCATGATTTTCAAAGCGCATCAGTCAAATTATTATATTTTAGGTCATACAGAAAGTGTTGAAATCGAAGCATTGTCCTCTCTGGCTAAAAAAAATAATCTGCCATTTCTCTATGATATTGGTTCAGGACTACTGAAACAGATCGATATGCTTAATCCATTAAATGAACCAAATGTGTCTGAATGCCTGACAAAGGGAGTTGATCTAATCACTTTTAGCGGTGATAAGCTCTTAGGAGGACCACAGTGTGGTATAATTGCAGGAAAGAAAACATTGATCGATCAGCTTGCAACAAACCCCTTAATGCGAGTTTTAAGAGTGGACAAATTGACCCTTAGCGTCTTACACGAATGCCTTGCACTATATTGTGATGAAAGTCAGTTGCTTAAGCATAATCCCCTTTTTCAAATGTTAAAGCAAACAGAATCTGAACTGAAAAAAAGAGCTCAAAAATGCTTCTCCTTACTCAAAAAAGCAGGGATTGAATCAAAAATCATGCCTGCAAAGGCTTGTACCGGCGGAGGTACTTTGCCTGATTTGGAATTAGTCTCTTATGAAGTGCAGTTGGATACAGACAGTGTCAAAGCTGAAACTCTTTATTCAGAATTGATGACTGCTAAACTTCCAGTTGTTGCTATTCTCAGGGAAGGGCATTTATCATTTAATATGATGACGCTGTCAGATTATGAGTTGAAATTCATCACAGACCAGTTAACGCAGTTGTTTTCTAAGGATTGCAAATGAAACACCTCATCATGGGAACTGCTGGACATATTGATCATGGCAAGACTTCGCTTGTTAAAGCATTAAGCGGATTTGACTGTGATACCCATCCAGAAGAGAAACAAAGAGGGATAACGATTCATCTGGGATTCACTCATGTCAGATTGAATGAAGAACTTGATATCGGAATTGTTGACGTACCAGGTCATAAAGCATTTGTAAACACGATGATTTCAGGCGTGAGCGGTATTGACTTTGTTATCCTGATTATCGCTGCTGACAGTGGGATTATGCCACAAACCAGAGAACACTTACAGATTATGCAGATGCTCAATATTCAAAAAGGACTGATTGTCATCAATAAAATCGACCTTGCAGATCAGGAAATGACCGATCTTTTGGAAGAAGAACTGATTGATTTTACTGCTGATACTTTCCTTGAAAACTGTCCAATTATTAAAACGTCAGCCAAAACCGGCTTTGGGATTGAAGAGTTAAAATCTGCCATCATTTCGTTGACGACCGATATCCAATCAAAATCTGAAAAAGGTATTTTCCGTCAGTATATTGACCGAATTTTTCAGGTGAAAGGGTTTGGGACAGTCATTACCGGAACGGTTTTGAGCGGTCTTCTAAGAAGCAATGACCGATTATTTATATTGCCAGATAAAAAAGAATTAAAGATAAAACGGCTTGAAAGATATGCTCAGGAAGTTGATTTGATACAGGCAGGAGACAGAGCCTCAATCAATCTTGCCGGAATTGATAGCACCTCTCTTCAAAAAGGGATGCTATTAAGCTCAAGGGTATATGAGAGTACAAACAGGATTGATGTCAGGCTTCAGTTGTTTGATCAGGTAAAAGAATTACCATTATGGTCTCATGTGCTTTTTATCTCAGGAACAAATGAAGTCCCTGCAAAGATTCATCTGATAG
>JAGOCT010000133.1 GCA_017998585.1 Candidatus Cloacimonadota bacterium
ATCTGAATATGACCACTATCTGGTGAAATCAAGGCGCACAACTGGCGCATCAGTGTACTTTTACCTGCTCCATCCGGGCCAATCAATCCGGTAATTTTCCCATCTTCTATGTCAAGACTCACATCTGAATTCGCCTGGATATCTCCATAAGACTTACAGATATTTTTGATTTGAATCATTTTAACCTCTGCTCACTCTTACCTGCATCCCATCCTTGATCTCCGGAAATGCCTTTTCTATTCTGATTTTCAGTCCGTAAACCAATGAAGTTCTGTTATCAGGAGTCAGAATCTGTTTTGGCGTAAATTCACTTTTGCTGTTGATTTTGGTAATTACAGCGTCAAAGGTCTTGCCCGTTCCGTCTATCATGACTTTCATTTTGTCTCCAGGTTTAAAGCCAGCTAACTGAGTCTGACTGACATAAAACATCGCTGTCGTCTCTGAAGCATCGGTTAATTCAATTACCGGACGACTCATTGCCAAAGCTTCATGTTCTTCAGCAAATATCTGATTAACATATCCGTCAACAGGTGCTTTAATCACACAATCACTGATCATTTTGTCCAGCAGTTTAATTTTGGAAATCACCTGTTTTTCTTTTGAGTTGAGAAGTTCTCTTTGCTTTATCAGGAGATTAACCTGACTTTTTGCTCTGTCATAAACACTGTTTACATCATCTAATGTTTGCTCTGGAGCACTTTGATTCTTTACCAGAGAAGCAGTTCTCTTTGTTTTACTGCCAGTATAAGCCAGGTCTTTTTCAGACTGTTCTATCTGTATATCATACACTGCTTTTTGAGTATTCAGCTCAGACAAAACCCCCTTTAATTCTTCTTTCTGAATATAGTAATTCATCGTATCCATCACAGCCAGAATCGTTCCCTGACTGACATTATCGCCTTCCTGGCAATTAATACGGATTAGTTTCCCATTACTTAAAGCAGGCAGTGAAATGGTTTTTGTTTCTGCTATACTGGTCCATTCTTCGGTATTCTTTTTGCAGGCACTAAGCAGTACCATAACGATGCTTAATATTAAGATTATCTTTTTCATTATTCCTCCATTCCGCAATAGTATGCCATTTGAGCATATAATAGTTTTATATTGATTTGGTTGATTTCGTATTTTATCTTCGCTTCACTTGCTCTGGATTCCACTTCCAGTAAATCCAGATTGCTAACTGCCTGATTTTCATATTTTTTACTGGTCAGTTCATATCTTAGTTCTTCCTGCTGACTGAGTTTATCTAACAAATCGCTTTGCTGAATATAAAACTCAATATTCAGATATAACTGCTCAATCTCTCTGTTTATCTGGTTCTTTAATCTCTGTTCTTCAATCTTTAAATGTTTCAGAGAATGATCTGCCTGGCTCTTTTTGTGTTGGGTTGATTTCCAGTCAAATGGAGACCATGAAAATGTAATGCCTGTGCTTGCATAAGGGTTCCAGCCTTCCTCCTGTTGCATCCCCGGATTAGCATAGTGTAATTCTCCAAACGCATATATCTGAGGTAAATAACCTGAGCTAATTGTTTCTTTTTGTTTAGTGATGATATCAGATCTGGTTTTTAACTGTTTAAACTCAACTCTCTGCTGTAAGGCATTTTGTTGATAATAGGTAAGCGTGTTAAGTGAAGACAATTCATTAAGCACGACTTTTAATTGAACATCCTCATTCGTATTAATCAATTCTTTAAGCTCAAGTAAAAGCATTTTTGTCTGATTTATCAAATCATTTTTTACACTGATCAGTTCCAGTTTTTTATTGGCAATGTCTAAAGTATCTTGTGGGATGGCCTGTTTTTCCAGATATAGCTGTCTGATTTTTATTAACTGCTTATCCAGTCGAGAAATACTTTCATCTGTAATCTCTGCCTGTTTCTGCTTTAACAAAACCTGATAATACAACTGAGAACATCTGAATTTGACCTTATCCTCAAGATTTTTAATCTCCAGCTCCAGATTTTCTTTTTCCAAGCCGGCAATCTTAATCTGACTACTGACCCGCTTACCTGACCATAATAACTGTTGAACCTGAAGATAATAGTCATAGCGCTCGTGGGTTCCGATTTCTTTGGTCACTAAACCCAGATTCATTTCGGGGACATCTGTATTATAAAGCATTGATGACTTCAACGAAAACTGTGGAAGTTTTTGATTTTGCTCAATCTTGACCTGTAAGGTCTGAGCATCAATTTTTGATTTGAGCTGACTAATCGTCAGATTATTTTCGACAGCTCTTTTTTGAATATCCTGTAGCGTCATTTCCTCTGCAAACAATATGACAGAGAAAAGGATTATCATAAGAATACTAAGGCTGTTTTTTAGTGTCAGTTTTTTCATCTTAACCTTCTTTCTGGATTCCAAACCATACCAGGTTGAATATTTCTTCTTTTCGTTCTTCTCTAAATTTCTCACTGTACAGGTCAGCATCACGCCAGATACTCCGTACAATATTATGAGCAATAAAAGGATATAAACACATTCCGATAATACTGATCATCAGGTGAAAAGTATTCACGGGTCTGATTTGCCCAATACTTATCGCTTCTTCCAGCTTTTTAAAAATAGGAAAATTCCGGACTGGCGCAGGAGAATCACTTAATGAATTTAATATTTCAGCAATATTCTGTCCTTCATTTTCCAGTTCCCATATCAGGAATTTAAACATATGCCTTCTTTGTGAAATGGTGTCAATATAGTTGCCAATAAAGGCTTTCAGATAATCTTCCAAACCAAGTGACTGATCTGTATGAATGATGATTGAACTGAAAAACTCAGTAAATACTTTCTTAAACACAGCCTTATACAGCTCATCTTTCGACTTAAAATAGTAATGCAATAAGGCCTTATTGATGCCTGCCTTATTAGCAATCGCCTGCATTCTTGCTCCGGTAAAACCTTTTTCCAGAAATTCTTCCATCGCTGCCTGGAATATTTTATCATCTGCTTTCTTCTTTTCCATCTTCACCACCTGTATTCTCATTTCTGAATACATTTTTAACCATTTGGTTAATCTGTCAATATCTATTTTAACCATTTGGTTAATTTTCTTTGTATCTTTTTATTTTTCAACTTATTATCCACTTAGAAATTTTCTTTTTATTTTCAATACATACTCGGTTTGCTCTCCTTTTTTGGACACATTTACCTGATTTTCTTCAATTATATTATCAGTTATTCTGATAGGTTTTTCTGAAAAGAACAGAAAAGACTTAAAGGCTTTATTTCGAAAACCTGGTACATATTCCAGAAGTCCGGCTTTAAACAAGGCTGAAAAAGTAGAATACTGCATAAAAAAGCTGGTTAGAAAATCATAATCCATCTCCCCTATCTCTATCTGAAATCGTTTACTCAAACGGTACATCAACCTGATAAAGATACTAAATGCTGAGATTCCCCTTCTTCTCAGATCGAGTTTGATCTTTCGGTATTTATCCGCATAAACAGCAAAAAGTTGTTTGATTCGAAGCGATACTCCTGCCCATAATTGCAGCAAACAACTATGGTTTGTTTTAATAGCTTGGTTCTGAGCCTGCATTTCTCTTTTGACCGGCCTTCTAAGGATTACCTGATAATCTCCCTGGCAACGATAATAGCACATAATATACTGATCCATCCGTTTGGGAAATAATCCATAATGCGTCATATACACTTTCATGAAGCTGATCTCCTTTCTGATAATGTCCCTCTACATATATTACCCGGACAAAAATCAAAATATCTGAATCTGCTTAAAATTCCAAGTCAACCTGTCCTATCCTGTCACTCATTTTTACTCGTTAATCTGCCTCTTTCCTCTTCCTTCCCGCTTCCTTTCCTGGAGAATAAAGCAGGAATCAAGGAGGTGAGAAAGGGGATTGTTTGCTCTTTTCAGTTTTATTTGTCTCATTTTTTTAGATATACACAAAAATAAGCTTGACATCATACAATAATTTGTTAATTTATTTAAAGATAGAGGGAATTTAGATGATTATAATCAGATTAGTAAAAGAGAAAAGCGTAAAATTATGATTACTAATGAAGAGATTAAAGAAATTGCTAATATTATTTATCATGATTATGAGCCAGATAAAATAATTTTATTCGGTTCTTATGCAATAGGTAATGCTAACGATTCAAGTGATTTAGACATTTTAGTCATTTCTGATAAAGAAAAAGAAAAACCCCGTTGGAAAAGAGGTTTGTCTTTATTATATAAACTCAGAAAATATCATTTTTCGAAAGATCTTCTTTTTTATTCCAAAGAAGAAATAGAGAACTGGAAAGAAGTAGATTCGGCTTTTATTACAAAAATCACTAAATCAGGCATTGTATTGTATGAAAGATAAAAATCAATTAGTACAAAATTGGTTTAAAAAGGCAGAAAGTGATTTACAAAATGCTGAGATTATTATCAAATCCCTTTCAGATTTTAAACCTCTTGATACAGTATGTTTTCACTGCCAACAAGCTGTAGAAAAATATTTAAAAGGCTTTTTGATTTTTCTTGAAATTGATTTTCCTAAAACGCATAACATTGAAGTGCTTATAGATTTATTATCTGAAAAATATCCTGATATAGAACAATTTGAATCCGCTGTAATCCTGTCAAAATATGCTGTAGAGCTTAGATATCTTGACGATTATTATATGCCTGATATTGAAGAAACAAATGAAGCTATAAGTATAGCATTAAGTATTAAGAATTTTGTTTTAATAAACATAAGTCATTAACAACAATAAGTGATAATTCTTATATACAATCTACAAAAATGAGTATATATATGACTATGCTTTAGAAAGTTACAATAAGTCTGATATAAAAAACCATGTTTCTTATTTTTATATCATGTCTATCTATAATCTCGAAAGCTTTGAATTAGTCTTTAATGCTTTGTTTAAAACTAAAAACAGATGAAGTTAAAGTCTGTTTTTAAAAAAACCTTCGTGATAATGCCTTTTTTCGAGCTTGTACAAAACATATCATCCTTAAAATCAGCGTAATCCGTGTCTCAAATTCTTTTTCTTTCTAATTCAAAGCGCTCAAAGTACAACAAATATCCTATATGCAGTACGAATGCGGATTTACGGCGCTTAGCTTCGCAAATCCCTACAGACCCTTTAATATTTTATGTTTCTTAGCAAAGAAGATGTCAGGATTCTGTATCTGTTACTGTTGTCTTTCTTAATTCCTGCTTGACAATATGTTGAATACTTGTAATGATGACATAAGGAGAGAATATGAATAAGATAAAAAGAATACCTTATGGAATCAGCGACTTTGAGGCTGTGAACAGTAAAAATGAATATTATGTTGATAAGACCATGTTTATACCTGAAATTGAAAAAACAAAGTTTGTTTTTCTCATCAGACCCCGCCGTTTTGGTAAATCTCTCTTATTAAGCACATTGCAGGCGTACTATGATATCAAATATAAAGACAAATTTGAAGAAATGTATCGTGATACATGGATACTGAATAATCCAACTGAAGAAAGAGCAAAATATCTAACCCTATACTTCAATTTCTCTGCTATTCTGAAAGATAAAGATAAAGTACAATACGATTTTAACCGGTATTGCAATTTAGAGATTGATACTTTTATGGATAAATATCATAATTACATCCCAAAACACATTATTGAATTAGTTAACAGTCAGGAACTTGCTCATGAGAAACTGCATAT
>JAGOCT010000134.1 GCA_017998585.1 Candidatus Cloacimonadota bacterium
GACAATCTTCCGTACTACAAGCATCTTGCTTGTAGCTGCTTTCTGCAAGATGACAATCTTCCGTACTACAAGCATCTTGCTTGTAGCCGTTATCTGCAAGCAGGATGCTTGCAGTACGAGTGTAATTCTCGCAAGCTGGTAGCTTACGGTACATTTTTTTACTGCGAGCATACGGCTCGAAATCAGCTTTTGAATTCAGTACGATTTTAATAATCTGATAATTCATAATTAATCCGTATCTTCTGATTAGCCGTTATACGTGTATCAAATCGAACCACATAGTTTAAATTTAGTTTTACTTTGCAATTGTATATATCATCAATAAGCACTTGCTTATCTCGTGAAAGAGACAATTGTTGTTTCAGAACATTCCCCTGATGATAGTCTTTAAACTGAAACTGGCCATTTTTACTGACGATATCAAATGGATTAACCGGCTCTGCTTTGACCTCAACTTCCAGCCCATCTTGAATATCAGGGCAAGATATATACAGTTTAACTGGTTTTTTATAGCTTGCGTTAGTCTGATACTGTATCGAGCTCTTTATAGAATTATTCACAAACTGGTTAATTGTGCTGTCAAATTTCCAATACTGAGATTCCGTATTCGCTAGCTCAATAGTTGTAACTTTCCCTATTTTCGTATTGATATCTTTATAGCTAAAATTAGGTTTATGTATCGGGATACAATTCTGAAGAATAACATCAGTCTCCTTAGCTATCATATAATGATTAATGATCATAAGAATCAATACTAGCAGTATTTTTTTCATCATACCTTATTCTATTTTTTTGAATCAATGGCCTTGTTAATCCATAAATTTATTTTATCCACATTTTGTTCCATCCAGGTAACCGCTATTTTTTTGGGGTCTGCATCCTGTATTTCGTTTTCTTTCATAAGCTCGTTGATATCAGCAGTTGTCAGATTGATTTGTTTTAAAAATGCACTGATTTGTTTAAGATCTTTACTAAAATCTTTTCTTGCATAAATGACAGCCTTTTCAGGTCTTCCAAACACTTTTTGATTATCAGTCAGCATTTTTATTTTCATACTGGAAAATATCCAGTGTGGCTGGTAGGTTGCAAAAATAACAGGTTCAACCTTCTCCATTTTATGATTAATATAAGTCAGCATTTCGGGTTCAAATGAAAACGCTCTGATTTTAAAATTTGCCAACTGATACCGATCAATACAATCTGAAACTGACTTTGTCAGTACAGAACTGGTGTCAAATACGACAATTTCTCTGGGATACTGAGAATCCATTGAATTCAACTGTTCTATCGAGCCAATTGGCATATACTCTGCAACAGCAAGACCCGTTTTGATGTCATTATAATACTCTGAGATAAATTCCAGGCTGTCCTTGTAAGCATTTAACTGATCAGCACTGGTATTAGGCAACCAAAAAGAAAAACTTAAATCCGCACTGCCGTCAGCAAGAGATTTAGCGATGTCTTCTTCAGGCATTTCCAGCAAATCAACATTTAGTTTAGTCTGAGAAGCAATAATTGTTTTTATAACATGAGAGACTGCAATATCAAAAGCATTATTACTATATGCAATCTTTATTGCTGTTATTTTTTTCTTCTTTTCACATGATAAAGTGAAAATCATCATCAGAATAAGCAGTCCGCTTATAAGCATCCGTTTCATACTACCTCACAATTAAACTTAATTCTTTTTTTATTATTCTCTTTATTTTAATGATGAATATATTATTATGATTATTGCTCATACGAAATAAAGTTCTTTCTTTTCTCTACGTGCCATTAGAACCTCTGTTTTATCTTCTTCAGATTATATTAATCTGAATGAACATTTATGTCAATCACTTTTTTGGGTATCTCTCGATTTTTTCTTTATTTTTTTAATTATTCTCTTTTCAGTTTATATCAGACTCGATTACAAACTTCAAAACAATACAAATTATCCATATAGGCAGTTGTACTACCCTTATTATGTATCGTTATTAAATATACTTTTGATAAAAAAACAGGTAATTGGGCAACAACTTCTGAATATACAGGTATATTCCATTCTAATTTAGGGCTTGATACAGCTGGAATTAATGTTAAATTGAATTTGTAACTATCACGAACAAATCTTAATATCCCTTTTAAAACGAGTTTGTAAATACTAAGACTACTAAACAGTTGTCTTAACTGATTAGTCAGGTCATTTGGGAAAAAAGAGTCTAAGTGGTATAGTCGAATAAGACTATGACATATCTTCAAAAAAATTGAATAAGCATTATTTCCTCGTTTTCTGAGAGAGGGGTATCTTTTTTTGTACAGTAAGGCATAAGCCTGGATTTCCCTTTTACGCTTGATACTCAATTCAATCCACAAAGCGTGTACGACCTGATTAACTTCCCTAATGTAAAAATTCTGAGTTTGCATCAGATGATTCACTCTTTTACGAACAATACAAACTTTTCCCTGATTATACCAGGCAAGCATCATTCCTTCTTTGTGTTTAGGGTAATCATGTTGATGTTTTTGATTAAAATATACTTTCAAATCTTTACTCTCCTTTTAATATCTTAATCTTTTTTCTTATAATGCCAAATTATTTCTCATTTTTTTCTCTTTTCTATCCTGTTAAAAACAAATTATTTGCAATATAAATACATATGCACTGCAGGAATAGTGAAATATAGTTATAGCAGGAAAGAAAGAGATAAATAAGCTATAATTCGTTTATTATGATTATTTTATTCTTTCGATCTTATCATTGAGTATACTTTATACATGTTGATGATAAAAGGATTAGTTTTTACATTTCATCTAAAGAAAATTTCTATCTCATCTGATGATTTAACAGGGATTTATATGTCTATATAATCGTAACTACTCAGGTACTTGTTTACACAATAAATGTGAGTCTGCAAAATGTCTTTTTTAAAAAAATATGTCAAAATAGTCTGTAGGAATGTGCGAAACGGAGCTTGCGTAGTACCGTACATCCGAAATACCCATACTACAAGCATCTTGCTTGTAGCCTTTTCTGCAAGCTGGAAGCTTGCAGTACGATTGCGGATTTACGGCGCTTCGCTTCGCAAATCCCTACTGGTGCTTTTCAATTTATCATTTATTGCACAGCATTTATGACCATAATTAAAATAACAATCTGTACCTGAGTTTTAGCATATTTAAATGTATAAATTTACCTGAACAATATCAGAAAAGAGATATTGTTCAGGCAATCTTTTATTAAAGCGCTTTATCTTAGTCAATAATCAGCATTTTTTTAATGCTTGAACAACTTGGACTTGTTAATTGATAAAAGTAAATACCTGTTTTACAAGTTTGCTTATGATAATCTTTTTTATCCCAGACAAGATTATGAGTTCCTGCTTCAATTGAGCTGTATTCACGGACTAATTGGCCTTTAATATTGAATATCTTCAGATTAGCAGTTTCTCCGGTTTTAACCCGAATATCAAAATGTGTTTCGACCGTTGATTTTGCAGGATTTGGATAAGCATTCATCATGTCAGTAACTTCTGTAATAGAAATAATCTGATCATCATCAGATATTTTAATTTGGACTGGGCCAAAATATTCAATTGATCCATCAGATTCGATAGATTTTAGCCAATAGTAATAAGTGTTGCCTGATACAACATCATAATCAATATAACTATATTGATGTTCAATAGACTGATTTGCAGCATTTATAATTGAATTACTGATTCTTTCAGCAGTCTCCAGATTTTGACTGTGATTTCTATAAATATGATAACCAATCAAATTAGTTTCAGACTGCGTTGTCCATTTCACATTGACTTGATTATCGGTATTCACAACTGCAGAAAAGGAGCTTAACTGAACAGGCAGTGTATCATCGCCAATTGTTCCAATCACGAATTCACCTTCAGCCATCAAATTGTTATAGATAAGATTATTCCCTTCAAGTGTATGATTGACAAGCTGCCAGTTTGCCCCATACCATCTTCTATAAAGCAACCTTAAATTTTCAGGATTGCTGATACCAGCAATTGTACTTAAATCGATTTTTAAATTACCTGTAAAAGAAAAGGCTGTGGTACCTATTTCCCAATAGACATTTGATAATCGATTGATCCCGGAAGGTAAAATTCCACCAGGAATCTTTTCAATCCTGTTAACCATAAAAGTGTTGGAAGTATAAGAATTGGGATGAAGCGGGTGATCTGCAGTAAAAGCAGAAAAATTCATTGTAATACCAGTATCAGGAAACATATAGTCCATATTAAGGTTTGTAATATTCAGGACACGCATATATTGCTGATAGTTGCTTGCCCGGATGATACAATCAAAATCATAGAGCCCATATTCTCCCTGTACAATCTGACTAAAAGATGTAAAATCAAAATGAATGATTCCTGTATGATATGGATCGAAATAGTTTAACCAAACCGGATCGCATTCATTTGGTTTTATATATCCATATCCCTGTCCAACAGACGGAGCTCCCGTTCCATAAGGTGCAGGATAACTGATATCCGAACTGACAAAAATATTGTCTATAGATAATTTAACGATATTGTTTAGTTTAATCAGACCGGTTGCACCTGTGTAAATTCGTCGATCTCCGGCTTCACCAGGAGCTGTTGGATCTCCATCAGGGTCAACGGTATTAATGTGTCTGAAATTAGTTAATAGTCCATTATCAACCTCAAAAGATAATCCTGCGACACCATCTAAAAAGTCAACATTTTCAAAAACACCGTATGATGAGGTACCAGCATCTTGAAAATATGCAACATAAGCCTGAACATTTGAAAACATTACCGGCCCTGTTCCAGGACCATACTTTAAGTTGCTAATGTGAAGTTTTAAGGGATCTGTTGCCATTAACCCTGATGCTAATATCGTTAGAACCCAGACGCATACTAATACAGACTTTCTCATGTTTCCCCCTTTTCTATCGACTTAACGATTTACAACACATATTATAGAACTTCTAATTTTAAAAGTCAAGTGAATTTTGATAATTTCTTTAAAATAACCCTTATGAACTTCAAGATCCTGCAATATCTCTCATTTAGCGTTAATCTCATTTTGTATTCATAAGTCTGACAAATAAAAGAAAACAATTATTGTAACAGTTCAGGTGCATTAATAACAATATTTATCAGGAAACATCTCATATGGGTCTAAACTAATAGCAGGGATTTGCAAATCCCTGTAGATCCCTTATACATTCATATTTAAAAAAGATCATTATTGTCTGGTTTGATTTATTTAAAAGTACCTGATTAGTTACGTAAAATCTGTTTTAGCGTCATTTATTTCCAAATTTTATAATTACTCAGCGTAAAATTATGATATGATATCCTTTTAATTAGGCAGATGAATAATACTCATCCGATGAGTGTCATTGAGTTTATCTTTTGAAGGTGCTTCAACAAGTATAATAATACCTGAAGCTTGTTTGCATACTTTTAAAACTTTCTGGATAAATGTATTCCAATTTTTATGATCAGATTCTGACAAAATAGGCATCAAACCATAAGAGAACTGTAATGATCTGAATACATGAATATCAGATGTGACAGACATCACCCAAACAGACATCTTAAATCTGGATATCATACGTGCAACATAACCTGTTTGCGTTTGAACAAATACTGCGCTGGCGTTTAAGTGACTGACACTCTGATAAACAT
>JAGOCT010000135.1 GCA_017998585.1 Candidatus Cloacimonadota bacterium
CCCGGACTTGGCGAATTGCTTACCCGTATCGTACTTGATCAGCTGACAACAGATGATCTGCACATGCTAGAATCATTTGATCCGTATCGTGATTTTTCCGGTATGGAATTGTTTAAATAAGATTATACAAGATAAACGCTCTTTGTGAAAACAGAGAGCGTTTTTTAATGATTGAGATCAATAATAGTTTGTGTCTTGAATTTGTTACTCTGTTTTTCCTTGACAATAGATATGGATGCTGCTATGGTTTTTAACAATGAAAGGGGGTGAAAATGAGAATGAGAATTGTCAGACTTTTTATATGTCTGTTTATCCTCATGATGATCAATGCATGTAAACCATTTTATTCACAGAAAAGCAGTCCAAATGACGTCATAAAAATTGGTTTTGCATACCCTTATGAACTGGATCAGGAGATTAAGAAATCCAAAGGTTTATTTATGGCGGTAAAAGAGATGAATGCCAAAGGCGGAATTAAAGGCAAAAAGATAGTTGTTACAGCCATAGATGATTATGGTACAGTGACAGGCGGATTAAAAGCAGCGCATCACCTAATCGCTGATCAGAATGTATTGGCAGTCAGCGGACACTATAATTCACGTGTCGCAAAAGCCGTTATTCCCCTCTACCAGAAAAGCGGAGTCCCTTTTATTACTTCCGGAGTTACTTCTCCTAACCTGTTTAAAGAAAAGCAGTCTTTCATTTTTAGAAATATACCAAACGACAAATTGGTAATTGAGGAGATGTTTAAGCACATTCAATCTCTGAATATCCGAAATATCGCAGTGTTTTATGCTGATGATGAATTTGGACAGGGGGTTGCCAATTCGGTGACAGAATTATCTGAAAAATATAAACTGCAGTTAATTGATAAAACCAGCGAGATCAACCTGAATAACATTGATTATCTTCTCAAACGCTGGGAAGCGCTGGATTGCGAAGCAGTTGTAATAGGCGATATTTTTCATAAAGCAAAAGATATCGTAGCCTATATTCATCAGAAAAGACCTGATCTGATTCTAATCAGTACTTCCTCTTTTAATTTTACCGGTGTGGAAAGCATTTTTGAGCAAAATAGCGTTCTGAAAACTTCCAGTTTGCAGAAAAATCCAGCTACAAGCAAGATGCTTGTAGTACGGAATACTAACCGCTTGCAGAAAAATAGTGATGTCAATATCCTGATCCCTACACATTTTAATTATCTGTCAAATGATGAAATGATTAAGTCATTTATTCTTCGGTACAAGCAGTTATACCGTGAAGAACCGAATTTCTTTTCCGTCTTAGCTTATGATTCGACGATGCTGATTATTCAAGCCATGGAAAACTGTAACGAAATAACCCGTGAAAATATTGCAGTAGAATTGTCTGCTATAAAAAACTATAATGGTATCAGTGG
Source organism: Candidatus Cloacimonadota bacterium (assembly GCA_017998585.1). The sequence goes on from JAGOCT010000135.1 coordinate 1,400, forward strand.
ACACCTGACCTGTCAGTACAATGGTGAATTTACAGGCAACAACATTTATCTGCTTACAATAAAAAATGGAAAGCTATGTCTGATCGATCAATAATCGTCTTTACTGAGCGAGTAAAAATTAATGAATTCTACAAGCAAGATAGTAGGACAAGCTATCTGCTTACTAAATTATCTTTTTCGCAAGCTGGTAGCCTGCGCTACAATCTGCTTACTAAATTATTTTTTTCGCAAGCTGGTAGCTTGCGGTACAATCTGCTTGCCAAATTATCTTTTTCGCAAGCTGGTAGCTTGCGGTACAACCTGCTTGCTAAATTATTTTTTTCACAAGCTGGTAGCTTGGGCTACATTCTACTTACTAAATTATTTTTTTCGCAAGCTGGTAGCTTGCGCTACAACTTGTAGTACAGGGATAGAGAAAGTGTGAAATAATGGAAGAATTAAAGAGACATATTCAGAACAGCCCAGGCACAAACAGCAGTTACAGAATTATTTGGATTGTATTGCTAACCATTTTTCTGTTAATCAGCGGTTTGTTGTTATGGGGCTTTTTAGGGGTTGTGGACATCAATCTCAATGCAGAGGGAATGCTGGTTTCAGATGGCGGATTTTATTCTTTATATTCACATACAAACGGGCAGATTTATGACATCAGTGTTAAAACTGGTGATTATGTTAAAAAGGGTGATATTATCGCCCGCATTGATAAGCCTGAATTTATTGAACAGATTACGCAGTTAAAACTGCGGAAACATACAGAGCAAGAAGTTCATACACTCCAACAGAAGTTTTTTAATGAAAGTACAATCATCTCCGGAGAGCAGGGTAAAGTCATAGAAAGCGTCTTAAAAGGGACTTATGTGAACAAGGGAGATCAGATTATCAGGATTTCACGTTCTGGCGAGACAATAAAGGATCTTGTAGCCGTTTTATATTATCCTATTGAACAAGGTAAAAATATCAGTACCGGTATGAGATGTAAAATATCGCCCAGTACGGTTTCAAAGGAAGAATATGGTTATCTGACAGGGGTAGTTGTCAGTGTTTCAGAATTCCCTGTAAATGAAAAAAGAATTTTTGATTTTACAGGCAATGCAACGCTTGCAGAGAATTATGCCCAGAGAATTGTTTTGGAAGTTATCGTGGATCTGAACCCCTCAGAATATACAAAATCAGGTTATCAATGGACTTCATCCAAAGGACCTGCGATGAAGATTGAACCCGGCACACTTTGTGATGGCAATATTGTTATCAGAAAAATGAGACCTATTGAATTCATTATACCAAATTTAAAATTATGAAGATAAAAAAAACACCCACCATGCTTCAGATTGAGACTGTCGAATGCGGAGCCGTCAGTCTTGGAATCATACTCGCTTATCATGGTAAGTATCTCAGCAATGAGGAATTACGGGTAGAATGTTCAGTAAACAGGAATGGCAGTAATGCCCTGAATATCGTTAAAGTAGCAAAAAAGTTTGGTTTAGATGCCAAAGGATTCAGAGCTTCTGTTAATCAGTTAGCTGAAAAGACCTTCCCTGCAATCATTTTCTGGAAGAGAAATCATTTTATCGTACTGGAAGGCATCAAGAATAAAAAGTATTATGTGAATGATCCCGCTTCAGGGCACAGAGTACTGGACGAAAAGGAATTCTCGGAAAACTACTCTGAAGTGATAATCTGTTTCCAAAAAACGAGTGCATTTGTAAAATCCAAAAAGTCTGTTAATGAACAGGCATATTTAAAACAGGCTTTAAAAAAAATCCCAAAGCAAACCTATCTTTTTATATGTATTTCCGGATTTATTCTCAGTATTATCGGCTTGATCATACCTGCGTTTAATCGTATCTTTATTGATATGATTTTAATCCCCCAAAAGAAGGGCGATTTAAAATTCCTTCTGCTTTTTATGTTTTTTACGGCTATCGTTTTTGGTATCACCAACTGGTTATATGAAAAAACCCTTTTAAGACTCAAGATAGAGGGAGCTGTTCAAAACACATTTCAATTTATCCACAAAATTCTCCGGCTTCCAGGCAGCTTTTATGAACAACGATACAGTGGCAGTATCGTTAATTGCATTAATTCAACCGATAACGTATCAGGCTTTGTGGTGAATGATTTACTCAAGCCGGTGGTTGAGTTTATTTTTTCAGGTTTTTATCTGCTTTTGATGTTTTACTACAATGTAAATCTGAGTATTCTGAGTTTATCTCTGATGTTGCTGAATATGTTTCTGGTGCATTATACTTCAAAACTTATCAATGAGGAATATACCATCCTTTTTAATGATGAGAACAAGCTCTATGGCATTGCACTGGCAGGAATCAATTCCATAGAGACTCTAAAGGCAAATGGACAGGAAAATAATCTTTTCTTAAGATTAGCTGAACAATATACACTAATTCAGAACAGAATTCACGGATTAAATATTAAACAAAAGCTTATTAAAGGCATCCCAGCCATGAGTGAATTGCTATCTGTTTTAATGTTACTGTTTATCGGTGGTTTGAAGATAATGGAAGGCTCTTTGTCTATCGGTACTTTTATCGCTTTTCAGACTTTGATGGTCAGTTTTTACAAACCTTTGCAAAAAATGATCAACACGGTTTTCACTTATCAAATGTTAAAAGCCGATCAAAAGAGACTTGAAGACATATACCATTATCCGGAAGACAAGTATTTAGACAGAAAAGCATTCGATGCGAATCAGTTTAAAAAATTATCAGGCAGAGTTGAAATTAAAAATCTGTCGTTTACGTATGATAAACTGGAAGAAGCTTTTATTTCAGACTTTAATTTAGTCATTGAACCAGGTAAACGAATTGCGCTTGTTGGCTACTCCGGAAGTGGAAAATCAACGATTGGTAAATTGATAGCCGGACTCCTTCAGCCTGTCTCAGGAGAAATTCTCTTTGACAATATGCCGGCAAAAGACATCCCCCTTGAAGTGATTCAATCCTCATTAGCCTATGCTGAACAGGAAGTGAATATGTTTTCAGGCAGTATTAAAGATAATATCACGCTCTGGAATGAGTATATTGATGAAGAGGCACTTATAAAATCAGCAAAAGATGCATGTCTGCATGATGAAGTCACGCTGTTGAAAGATAAATATGAAACGATTCTGCAGGAAAACGGTCGAAACCTGAGTGGTGGAATCAGGCAACGACTCGAAATCGCCAGATGTCTGTATTCGCAACCTTCCATTTTGATTTTAGATGAAGCCACTTCAGCTGTGGATTCAAAAACAGAAGCTGAAATCGACCTGAACCTCAGAAAAAGAGGCTGCACAAGTATTGTTATTTCACACCGTTTGAGCACTATTCGTGATTGTGATGAAATCATTGTGTTGTCTAAAGGCAAGGTTGTTCAACGCGGTAAACATGAAGATTTAATAAAAGAACAGGGTCTTTACACCCTCTTGACAGAAGTATAGAATATGAATATAGACAATCACTTAAAACAAAACGCATTTTCAAGCAATTCCTCTGAACGATTTATCGTCAAGCCGGAAAGACTATATTTCTGTCTCGAAGGCAGAGCCGATATTTTTATTTCTGTGAATGAAGCGAATACCAATGTATTCGATACTGGTCAAATTTCATATATTTGTAGTGTCAATCCGGGTGAAATGTTTTGCCTGAGCTCGCAAACTAAAGATTTACCGACAATTTATGCACGCTGTATAAACTTTTCAAAGCTTAGTGTGCTAGATCCCTCAAATGAAGTCTATGAGCCGTTTAAAAAATCAGATGATTATCATACACTTATCCATATATGGCACAATCACTTAATTGAAAACCTGAATGCAGTACACTATAATTACATCAAAGATTTTATTGATGATACCGATGACTATCATAATAAAGAGAGATTCATTCTCAATACGGTCATTCAGAATGAGAAGGATAAGAATAGAAAGCATCTGGAGAATCTGTCAAATACCTTTGAAAATGACAGACTGCTGTACAAAAAATCTGCCATTGAACTGACCAGCCTGATGTCTGATAAAACAGGCTCTGAGCAGGATTTGGTTTTAGTCAATGAATCAGCGCTTATTAATGCCTGTAAGATATTGTGTCATCATCTTCATATTGAGTTTACGACCATACATGATTTGGAAATTGAAAAAGTAAAGCAGAAAATTGATTATATTGCTAATAAAGCAGATTTTAAAATCAGAGAATTTAACCTTGAAGAAGACTGGTGGAAGAACGACTTAGGTTCCTTTTTAGGCTTTAATCAAAAGAATGAACCT
>JAGOCT010000136.1 GCA_017998585.1 Candidatus Cloacimonadota bacterium
GGACAGGATATTGTTACCGGAGGTTCTGCATTTAACATTAAGACAAAATCATTGAGATTAGGCAATTTTTCAAAAGAAGATGTCATTAATCTCTATACTCAACATACGGTTGAAACCGGTCAGAAAGTTGATGAATCATGCTATGATCTGGTGATGGATTATACGGATGGTCAACCCTGGCTGGTGAATGCCCTTGCACAGGAAGTCACTTATGAAATGGCTGAAAACAGAGATCCTTCTGTCACAATTACTCCTCAAATGCTGGAAATTGCCAAAGAAAGACTGATTTTGTCCAGACAAACTCATCTTGATCAATTGGCTGATAAACTGGAAGAAGAAAGAGTCAGACGAGTTATTATCTCTATGATTTTAGGCAAAATGCCTGATTACTCCAAAGATGATGAAGAATACTGTATTGATCTGGGCTTAATTAAAAAAACAACTGAAGGCTTACAAATATCAAACAGCATTTATAAAGAAATTATTCCCAGAGAGCTCACAAAATTAGGACAGGAAATTTTTCTTTCTCTGTTCAGACCTGTCTGGGTGAATCAGGATGGCAGTATCAATGTCAAGACACTACTGACGCTTTTTAAAGATTTCTGGAACGAAAACACCGGTATCTGGGGAAGCAATATAGCCGGCTATCAGGAAGCTGCTCCACAATTAGTTACTCAGGCTTTTCTGCAAAGAGTGGCTAACGGTAAAGGCTTTATCAATCGGGAATACGGGCTTTCTAAGAAAAGAACTGACCTGATGCTTAAATGGCAATACGAAAAAGAAGGGCAACTCTGCATTCAGAATGTTGTAATCGAACTCAAAATCGTTCACCAAAAACTAAACTATCAAAAAGTACTAAATGAAGCATTGGAACAAACAGTTGCCTATGCTAAAATCTGCGGTGTCAGAGAAGCCAATATACTCATTTTCGATCGGGATAAAAGCCAAAACTGGTCAGCTGATGAACCCAATGAGCAGATTGAATATGAAGGTTTTACACTGGAAATCTGGAAGCTGGGTAATGCTGAGTGGTAATTTATTTCAGTATCGGACTCTTATGAAAACTGACAATATTCAGTATCTTGTGGTTTATGTAACAGTTGGGGTTTAATGATTCGATGCTGATGCGTTTTTATTCAGTTGATCCTGCAGAAGAACAGGCAAGGCCTTACACTTATTGTGCGAATAATCCTGTGATGTTTACAGATCCAAGTGGGTGTTTTGAAAGATTATCAGTTAAAAACTTCAGTTGTTGGACAGTTTATAAATATTTCTAACATATTTGATCTTGTTCAATTATTGGGTGGTAACATAAGAAATAGGGAACAATTTAATGCAATCAATCTTGACTTAACTAATCAAGTAGAAAACAATAATATGACTGGACCAATCCAGTCACATTCTATACAAAATGAAGATTTCGTTATAGAAACTGTAGATACAATAATACCCTAGAATTGGAGGACTCATGTATCGATTATTAATACATTTTATAATGTGTATGTCAATATTTTTTATAGGGGCTTGTAGTCTGATTTATACTCCTACTCATGAACTTGATAAAATTAAGGAGAAAGACATTATTTCATTTCTTGATTCTTTAAATAGCAATACAGCCCTCGAAGTTAATTATCCAGATTCGTTAATAAAAAGAAAAAAGCTAGATAAATTTATTGTAGGAGATCATATGCTAGAATTTAGATATGATTCATCTGTTGTGTTTTATAATAATCATTTTATATATTTTTATACTTCTCCTGATAATGGGTTATATAATATATTTTCATACTGGATTTATCATAATATCTTTCCAATGTTCTATGATATAATAATTTATGACATTAATAAAGGCAGAGTAATTTATCATTATCACATAAAAGGGGAGTTACGCAGTATTCATATTAAAGATAATTACATATATGTTAAAAACAAGAATGGTTATTATAAATTGAAATTAGAAATATATAATGAAAATTATCCTGTTGATAGAATAAAAGTTAAAAATTATTACTATCCTTAAATATGTAATTAAGGTAGATGCTGTTAGGCACAGTATTAATTGGTACATAATCGGCAGTTTAAATTGACACAAATCATATGACCCTTCGGATGTCATATTGAAAATAAAGAGATGTACCACCAAATTAAAGCACATGAATATTTTCTCTCTACACTCCCATCTCCTTAGAGGCTGTGCAAAAAAAAGAGTTCCGAAGGAACGAAAGAATCCTAGCCCTGAGCGTCAGCTCTGGGTAAGAAGGGACCACACAAGCAGAGCCCCGTCAGGGGCGAAAGAAAAGAAAGGAGATGAACATGTCGAATACTTTTACCCAATTGTATGTACATGTTGTTTTTGCTACAAAGGTCAGAATGAATCTGATCAAACCAGAATACCAAAAACAAATATATGAATATATAGCAGGGATTATTAAACATTCAGGTAGTTATCCCATTCTGATAAATGGTATGACAGATCATGTTAATTTTTTATTCAGATATAAGGCTGATTGTAATTTGTCATATTTGGTCAGAGATATTAAATCAGGTATTTCCGGGCACATCAACAAGAATGGCTGGGTTGCAGGTAAATTTGAATGGCAATCTGGTTATGGTGCTTTTTCTGTAAGTCGTTCAATGGTGGATAAGGTGTATCATTATATAGAAAATCAGGAAAAACATCATGAAAATAAATCATTTACCGAAGAATTTATTGAATTATTGGAAGCACATGGAATTGAATACAATAAAGATTATATTTTTCATGCGATTGATTAACTATTCTGCCACACCTACGGCGCTGAATTTTGGATTGGACACATACCCAGGGCTGGCGAGTCTGTGCAAAAATGCTGGTTTTATTCTGTCGCACCTACGGCGCTTGATGTGTAACTGACTATTTCCCCGTGGTTTCACCACGGGCTAGGATTCTTTCGTTCCTCCGGAACTCTTATTTTTGCACAGACTCGAGCGCACCGAGTTACCTATATACCATTCCTCCGGAACTCTGGTTTTTGCACTGACTCTTATGCACCTTGTTGTCTATATGGCATTTCTTCAGAATTCTAACTATCCCATGCAACACATTGTTGATTGTCTTTTCTTTCCTGTTTCATTCTTCTTCCTTTCCTGCTCAAATTCTCTTCAAGTCATTATAATAATGGTAAAAATCCAGGAAGGGACTAAGAATATGTTAATAAGGTGTATTTGAGTTTTCTACAGGATAGAAAAGAAAATATATTGAGAATCTTTTTGCTTTTGAAAGAAATATGATTATATTATGAACAGGAGAAGAGAATGAAAGTGTTTTTTAAGCAGAAAAAGCATGACTATCCTAAGAAAGTCGGAGATTTGAGTCTTGCCTGGTATGCTGGCGGAAATGTTTGTATTGTCAGACGAAAAGCTGACAGACTCCTTCAGAAACAGAACCTGACTATCATACAGATTAATCAGATTACGCGTATGATTTGGGAGAAATTAGCACATTCATTTAAAAAAGACTTGGCAAAGTATGCACACCTTTATAAAAAACAATACCCTGGATTAAGAAAAAGAGGTATTTCATCATATGCAGTTTTTTTGATGATAAGTCATTCACTGGTTAGAAGATTTTCATTGAATATCAGCGATTCAGCGTATTGTTCTGATTTATTGATTGCTTTTTTAAAAAATATGACAGTTAAGAAAGCGATTGATTTAAGACTACTGAAAAAGGTAAATCGCTACTACTGCCTGAATCATGAAAACAGCTTTCAGATATGTATTATAATAGATTGTTACCCATTGATTTCTACCAAAATAAAAGATGAAATACAAGTAAAAAATGAATCCTTTATCAATACATCCTAAGCAATTACAAGTAATTAGAACAGGAAATTAAATACTCTGGTGATGAATCCTACTTTACTTGCTTCCTGAACAGTGCCTTTGCCTTTATAAGAAATCTGGGCATCAGCTATATTATTGGAAGAAACGGTATTATCTGAGCCGACATCCTGAGGTCTGACAACTCCTTCAAGTGAAGTGATCTCTTCTTCTCCGTTGATTTTAACAGATTTTGACCCTTTGATTATCAGGTTGCCATTATTGTCAATATCAACGATTCTGACTGTCATATTCGCTTTTAATGAACCTTCACGAGATGTATTCGCATCGCCTTTACTGGTATTGGCAGCTGATGCACCTAAACCAGACAGAGGGATAAAATCAAGCGGACCCTTACCTGCTTCTGTGTTGAATGAATGGTTAAAAGAACGGTCTGTTTGAGATTTTGCACCAGATTTTGCACTGCTGGATTCCGATATCAGAACAGTCAGAACATCGCCTACTGTAAAGCTTTTATGATCAGAGTACATAGAAGGAATTGCAGAGAATAACTGTGTTGATAACAACGTAATTGTGATTAATGCGATTAATTTTATAGATTTCATTTTTCCTCCAGATAAATAGCAGCTGTATTTTTATCGACAACCTTTGCATTGAAAAAACGTTTGGTATCCTGATTTTGCAGAGTAACCTGTTCACCCATCCAGGCATCGTTTTTAGCAAGGGCGTTATATTTCATGTTGAAGTTTTTTCCAATGATATTCACTACAACCACATCAGACTTTCGTATAAGCGGCTCGCTTCTGATATCTGAGGTTGTGATGATTTTACCTTTTGGGCAATAAGCAGAAGCAACACTTTCCAAAATTTCCTGATAACTGAGTTTATACTTGTTGGTCAGCATTTCTCTGACATAATTTAATTCCAGATCTTCAGCTGTAAAACGATCACTTAATTTCTTGCTGTTTTTGAGTTTATAAACTTCATAAGTTTTGTAAAGCTTTGCATTGATAGTATATTCATCTGTTTTTTGATCAGGATATTTTACCTGTAAAGATAAAATCATTCTGCCACTCAACTGCATGCTTGGATTCGACTTAACTGATAATGTATATCTTTGATTTTTGAGTTTGATGACAGGTGGTTTTATCAGCTCAATCTCAGTTGTTTCATCAGCTTTTAACTGCTCAATAATATAGTTTTTGACAGTTTTAAATATCTGCTCTTCAGCTAAAATACTATTCTTAGGGTAAATTGTAACTAACTGACCCTGAATACTATATTGATTGATATGTTGATTTTGTAAAATTTGGTTGATTTGTTTAACTGACAAGTTTTGAAACTGGCGTCCATTCTCCAGACTTATAATCTGAACAGAAGAAATGCTGTTTCTGACAGCTATGTCCAGATCAGTAAGTTCGACCAGATCTGATAAATAGATTTCTGTTTGGTCTGTATAAACAGCAGACTTGAGTTTTAACACTTCTGCATGCAACAAGCTTAACGAAAACAGAAAGATTACTATCAGATTACGGTACATGATTACCTCTTCAGATTAGTTGCGATTTCAAGCATGGATTCAGCGGTACGAATGGATTTTGAGTTGACTTCATAACCTCTCTGGGCAACAATCATATTGACCATTTCTTCGACAATTGCCACATTACTGACTTCAATATAGCCTTGCTGTAACTGACCCATATCGTCTGTAGCCGGATTGTTTGGCATTGCTTCCCCTGATGATACAGTTTGCTGATAACGGTTACCACCGACGCTTTTTAAACCGGCTGGATTGATAAAACGATTGATTTGAATTTGTCCAACCTGAAC
>JAGOCT010000137.1 GCA_017998585.1 Candidatus Cloacimonadota bacterium
TGTGCGTCCTGCCCCAGACCTTGATATTAACAACTCTATCGGGCAGAACTTTGCAAATAAAATATTAAAACAATCCGGTTCCGGTTATTATGAAAATGCACCGTCTCTGGGACGTGCCAGCACATCCAATATATGGGCATATCTGGCATTAGGAACGATTCAGCTGGTTGTTGAATGTGGTACTGCTGACATTCAGCCCAACCAACAGATTTTAAACGGTACCATACAGCGTTGTACAGAAGCTGTCAAATGGTTGTTAAACAGAGCAATGCCATATAACGAAACAGCCATGGAATTGTCCTGTCTGACTGGTAAAATCACTAATGCATCAACCGGCAATCCAGTCAGAGCAGAAGTCATAGTACATGGACGCGATTCCAAACAGTTAATGCCTCGTATGTCAAATGCAGAATATGGCCGTTACTGGCGACCACTTCTTTCAGGAAACTACACAATAACCGTCCAGGCAAAGGGTTATGAAAGTAAAACCATCAGTAATATTACGGTTAACTCAGGTGGTTGGAAAACGGTTAATGTTCAATTAGATCCATTACCAATGTACCGTGTTCGTGGCATGATCAAAAATAATGGACAGCCAATCAATGCCAAATTGATTATTTCTGATGTCGTTGCTGATACAATCCTCTGTGAAGGGGGAGTATTTGACACTTATGTCAGCCAGGGAGAGCATACGTTTACTGTTTTCACAGCGAATAATCTCACCACTCAGGAGACTGTGGATATTCAGGGCATGGACTATCTTGTGTTTAACTTCAATAATCAGGAAGTTCTTTTCACTGAAGATTTTAGTAACGGACTCGTTAACTGGCAAGTTGAAGGACCATGGACAGTCATCACTCAAAACGAAAAAATGTTTGCAACTGACAGTTGGGGAGGTAAAGGCTTTTATCTGGCAAACTGCGATGTCTGGTTAAAGAGCAGTCAAGCTTTAACAATTCCTGCTGACCCAGCTAAAGATGTAAATATGATGATTGAACAAAGAATCTATACAGAATGGGATCATGACTTTGTAACGATTGATATCTCAACCGATCAGCAAAACTGGTCAACGCTCTATTCCAAAGCCGGACAATATGACAATTGGTTTAATACTCATATCAGTCTCAATGATTATCGTGGTCAATCCGTTTATTTCCGTTTTAGACTAAAAGATGGTCTTGAAAATGATACCAATCTTCCAGAATTAACAGATCCGGGCTGGGACATCAGTCGTATCTGTATTGCTTCATTCACCCCTGATTTTCTGGATTCAGACAGCCAAAACGAATTAAAACCGCTCATTGCGCTCAAAGGAAATTATCCTAACCCTTTCAATCCAGAAACCAGAATTACGTTTAATATCAGCGATGTAAAAGTCAATCATGCCACTATTGACATCTTCAATATCAAAGGGCAAAAAGTTCAGACTTTAAATATCGGACCTGAAGAATTAAGAAAGCAATTTATCGTCTGGAAAAACGAAAATATAAGCTCTGGTATCTATTTCTATCGTCTAAGTGTCAACGGACAATCTTTCGGAAGCAAAAAAGCATTGCTTTTAAAATAAAATCCTCTCTCTCATCCTAAATCCCATCAGGGTGGCTACGGCCACCCTTATTTTTATGAAAAAAATATCTTTTGAAGAAAGGATTTCATTTTGACTTTCTTATAGGAAAGGAAAAGGAAAGGATAAGGAAAGCCCTCATTTTAGAAATTGTTTGACAATATTAAGTATTCTCAAAAAAATGCCTTAAAACTAGAGATTTGAAAATGGGAAAAAAATGATGAATGATATGATTGAGTTATCAGATTCAGAAATGATTGAAAAATATAAGAAACTGGTTACAAAAATCGCTTACCAATATGCAAACACAGGGATCCCTGTTGAAGATTTGATTCAAGAAGGGATGATTGGCCTTTTAGAAGCAAAAAAACGCTTTGATCCCGATAAAGGTGCCAGTTTTTCAACATATTCAGTCTTCTGGATAAAAAACCGAATATTAACACTCATTAATGACGAACTCAAACTGGGCAGAAATGTAGAATATAGTGATGATATGAATCAAGATCTGAGTAATCCGGTCGAAAAGGAATATCTACACAGCCAGCAAAAACAAAATCTGGATTTACCTGAGGATATGCCTGAACTGGAGAAAAAGGTGATCTATCTGTCATTTGTTGAAAAAAAATCACTGACTGATATCGCACTATTACTCAATCTTTCCAGAGAGAAGGTCAGACAGTTAAAAAGTAAAGGCATGAGACGCTATAAAAAAGACATTCTGAACGAGGAGAATGATTAGAATCCTGCCTCTAGTGATGTGCCTCATTTTAAAGAATTTATCAGCAAATCAAGATACTACTTGACATTTTTGCTTTTTAAGGAATTTTAGAACATATCTTATAAATGTTCTAAAGGAGCGAAAATGGATAATAAAGAAAAATTCATTATGAAGAGTATCTCTTGCTTTAGAAATAATGGTTTTAACAATACGACTGTTGAAGAAATCGCAAGGATGTCAGGGTTAAAAAAATCTTCGATTTATCATTATTTCAAATCAAAAGCAGAACTGTTTCAATCAGCTATACATAAGGAATTTGAACTATTTATAGAAAAGCAAAAAGAAATCATTCAGGAAGATTTGCCACTGGAAGAAAAACTAAAAAAATATTTGAATTTTCGTATTATTGAAACCTTTAAATTCTATAAAGAATATCAGTTGCTCAACAGAGACCATAGTCTGCCTTATCATGATATAATGCATCAGGAAACTGATGATTTAGTCCAAAAGGAAAATGAAATTCTACAGGAGATATTCTGGAATTACATTAAAAATGAAAAAAACATAATACTGTTATGCCATCTTCTATCCTCAATTTCACAAAGTCTGGTTCATAAACATGTCTTTATTAAAAAAAACACAGACCATCTTGAAGAAGAGATAAATGCCTTACTTCAACTATTATTTGATGGATTTTACGATAATCTGAACAATACAGAATTTATAAGCCCAAACTGGGATGCCTTAAATACCTTGTTTCAATAGATTGGCATATTTTTACATAATTTTTATTGACTTTATTTAAAAAATACCTTAGGATAATTCCAGAGGTAGAAGATGGAAGATATGGCATTATTATTGGAGAATTGTACTGATAAATATGAACGCTTTAAAATACTCTGTACACTGACAAAGAAAAAACTCTATTCTCATGAACTAAAAGAAGCAAAACTTTATGCAGAATCTGCCAGAGCGCTCTGTAGTCAATTGAATGATGAAAAATATGAAGCCCTTTTAGATTCATTATTAGGTTCAATAGAACATTGGGTAATGAACTATGATAAGTCTCTGGAACTTTTTTACAAAGCCTATCCTGTGTTTAAAAAGCATCAGATGAATCGTGAAATGACCGAATGTTTAAACAATATTAGTGCCATTTATGGTAAAATGAATGATCTAGATAATGCGTATAAGACCTTGATGCTAGCTCTAGAGCTGAATCCACAGTCTCCCTCTGTGTTATCCAATATCGGTCTTATTCATTTTAAAAACAAAGAACACGCAAAAGCCTTAGATTACTATCTTCAAGCCTATCCGTTTTTTCCAAAGGAACCGAATGTCTCAGCCTATATCTATTTTTTAACCAATCTGGCAGAATGCTATCTGTATAATCAAAAAATTGATGAAAGTCTGGATACACTTAAAGAAGCTGAAAAAGTGTCTTTAGAAAACAATAATATTGAGCAATATACAATACAAATGCATTTCGGTGTTCATTACGAACATCTGGAAAGATTTAAAGAAGCAGAACCCTATTTCTTAAAAGCAAAAGAAATTGCGGAACAAAAACAAATCCCAGAATATGTTATGGAAATGGAATATGTTCTGTCAGATCTCTATTTTAAATTGGGAGAATATAAAAAAGCTTATGAATATCTCCATCGTTTTCAGGAAATTTATAGAGAAGTCTTCAATAATCGTTTTAGTAATGAGATTGCAAAACTGAGGACTCAGTTCGATCTTGAAAAACAAGAAATAGAAAACCATAAATTACTCGAACAGACTGCTAAATTATCTTCGATCGGCGTAATGGCAGCGGGTATTACTCATGAGATCAATCAACCCTTATGTGCGATCAAAGTGAACGCAGACAGTGTATTGTATTGGCTAAAGAAAAAGCTAATCGAGTTACCTGAGCATTTTTGCGATAACATTACTCAGATATCTTATGCTGCCGACCGAATCGATCAGATTATTCAGCATATCCGTTCTTTCTGGACAATTTCTGAAGAAAGAAAAGTACAGGAAATTTCATTAAATGATACAATAAAACAAGCTTTACAATTGATTGAAAAACAGATATACTCTCATGGGATATTTCTTGAGCTGGACTTATGCGAGGCAGAAACGTTCATTCAAGCGGAACAAATTCCCATTGAAGAGGTGCTTATCAATCTGGTAGTGAATGCAATTCATTCCTTAGATGAATCTGAGGTAGAGAATAAGAATATTAAAATTAAAACACAGAAAACTAACCAGGATATTATATTAACGATAGCTGACAATGGTAAAGGAATCAGCCCTGAAATCGGTAACAAGATTTTTGACCCCTTTTATACTAAAAAGACTTCTTCAAAAGGAATGGGCTTAGGTCTGGCAATCGTAAAACTCTACACTGAACAATACAATGCAAGTGTCCAATATGCCAACAATAGTGATTCTGGGGTAACCTTTACAATCACCTTTAATGGATGTGCTAAATGAATTTGTTAATCATTGATGATGATAAAAGTGTTTCTTCTTCTCTGACTAATTTTATTAAAATTGAATTTAAAATTGAGATATTCAACGCTGGCAATGGGCAGGATGCACTGGATATTATCAAAAACAATGAAATTGATATTGTGTTATCTGACATAAAAATGCCTGGTATCAATGGAATTGAACTGATATCTAAAATCAAACAAGAAAAGCCTGGAAAAATTACCGATGTGATTTTAATGACAGGCTATCCGGATATGAACTCTGTGTTAAATGCTTTAAGAAATGGGGCTTATGACTATATAAAAAAACCAATTAATATAGAAGAATTGGTTCTGATTCTTCAGAGAGCAATTGATCATCAGACTTTAATTAAAGAAAATACTCAGTTCAAAGATAATTTTGATCATCTGGTTAAACAAGAAGAAGAAACGATCAGATCCCGTTGGGAAAGCATTCAGACGACACAAAACGAGTTTTACAAAATGTTCAATATTGGCTTGTTTTCTAAAGAAATGACGGACATTGTTAACTTTGCCCTTAAATGTCATCAAAACCGTGAGATCCCCGTATTGATCGAAGGCGAAACAGGCTCTGGGAAAGAAGTGATTGCTAAAATCGTGCATTACGGCAAGACAAATCCCTTGAGTCCATTTGTTGCGATTAATTGTTCAGCTGTACCTGAAAATTTGTTTGAAAGTGAACTCTTTGGTTATGAGAGAGAGGGGCTTTTACAGGTGCAGATATCAAAGGGAAAGCCGGAATGATGGAACTGGCTAAGGGTGGCACTCTTTTTCTGGATGAAATAGGAGATTTACCCGCCTCTATGCAGGCGAAATTGCTC
>JAGOCT010000138.1 GCA_017998585.1 Candidatus Cloacimonadota bacterium
TTTTTCAATATCATGAGCAGTTTTAATAAAGGGGTTGCCTGAATTGACCGGTCCGTCTTCTTTATAGATGACATCAGCACCAAAGGCTTCTGTTTCAACCGGTGCATAGAAGAAACTATAATAACAGTCATTTCTGTATTTGATTTTCATTTTAATCTGAGCTTCAGCCAGGCGTTCAGCGGAAGCATAATAATATTTGAGTGACATTTTCAGCTCTTTTGCTCCCTGCATGGAAGTCAGCAGAAAAAGGGGCACTCTGTCTGGTTCTTTATGGCTTAAACTGGTCAATACCCTTTGCATGGAATTCATCGTCATTTGTCCCCTCCTGTCATTTTCTGAACTATTTCAACCGCATCCTGTGCACTGTTACCCATCGCATCAGCTCCGACGGATTTCCACAATTCCTGGTCAAAACGAAAAGGCGCTCCCCCGACAATGATTTTTACATCTACATCTGACAATGCTTTTTTAAGTTCTTTTACCCTGAGCGCAGATGAAAGCATTAAAACGGAGACCAGGAGAATTTTTATCTGATCTTTTTTAACTGCTTCAACTAACTCATTGACGCTTTTCCCCCCATAATCAATGACAGAAAACCCATTAAGTCTGAGAAATGAGTAAACAATTCTTTTGCCTAAAAAATGATAATCTTCCAAAACAGCAATAGCAATCTCTGATTCCTCATCTTGTTCATAAAAAAAGTCTTTTAATTCGCTGTTGATTATCTCTTCACAGATTTTTCCACTCATATAGACTTGTGATAAGGCAACAGTTCCTTCTTCCCATCCTTTACCCAGAATGTCAAGTGCCTCCCTCATGATATTTTCTATAAATTCCAGAGCTGTAATATCTTTCAGGGCATCTTTAAAGATTTGGAGGACTTTAATCCGATTGAGCTCGAGTAAAGCCTCATAAAATGATTTTGTCATTTGATTCATTTATACCCCCCTTATCTTTTTAAAATCTAACTGATTTTTAAAGAAAAGTCAAATAAAAATTCTATGTATTTTCAATAATACTTGATAGATTTTTTAAAAGGAATTTATAAAAAATAATGTTTATGGAGGATAAGGGTTTGAATAAGAAAGAAAAGAGAGTGAAAGAGAGAAGAAATATATAAAATTATAACATGAAGATGTTTATAGGTGTATTTTTATATAAAATATATTAGTGCTGTCGCTATGAGTCTATCTCATACATAATCCGATCAAAAAATGAATACTTTTTTAATGAGATCTGATTTACCAGTTTACCTCTGAAATGATGATGTTAAAACAGTTTTTATCAACTCAAACTATTGTGAAGAATTTCCTTTCAGAATATCATAAACCATTTTGGAGAGTTTATGCAGGGTATAGGGCTTTTGAATAAAATGTCTGATTCCCAGACTCATGATTTCTTCAACCCGTTCATCCTTTTTAAACCCAGAGCATAAGAGTACTTTCACTTCCGGATTTAGCGCTTTTAGCTCAATAAATGTGTCTCTGCCGCTCTTTTTGGGCATTAGCATATCCAGAACGACCAGCTTGATATCATTCATTTTGTCTTTATAAATATCAAGTGCTTCTATACCGTCAGAAGCACACAGTACCTGATAATTGGATTCCAGCAGAATATCTTTGGCAATTTGCAAGATGACTGCCTCATCATCTACGATTAGAACAGTTTCCTGATTGCCTTTGTAGATGAGCTCTTTTTCCTCTTTTAACAGGATGATGGCATTTTCTGTTGCTAAATGTGGGAGATAAACGACCATATTTGTTCCTGCATTCAGCTCTGAAAAGATTTCAATAAATCCATTATGTTGTTTGATAATGTTATAAACCATGGTAAGGCCAAGTCCGGTTCCTTTATCTTTGGCTTTGGTAGTAAAGAAAGGGTCAAATATCTTTTGCAGATTCTCTTTGCTGATTCCTATTCCGGTATCACTGACCGAAATTTTCCAGTAATTAATTTCCATTGCTTCAGGATGGGTCCGAATGAAATATTTGTCGGCATTGATTTTCTCGAGAGAGAGTCTCAACACCCCACCCTGATTATCAGGTCTCATAATGGTCATGGAGTGGTAAGCATTGATACAAAGATTCAAAATAACCTGTTCTATTTGAGTCTGATCTGCTAGTGTAAGCGCTGGCTCAGGGAAGTATTGAACATCAATACTGACAGATTTGTCAAAGGTATTGCTGCTGATTTTACTGACATGTTTTAAGGATTGATTGAGATCAATTTTGCTGACATGAATTTCATGTTTGCGGGATAAGCTGAGAAACTGCTGAACCAAATCTTCAGCCCGATTGGTAGCATCTTCAATGGTTTGGGTATAGCGTTTTGCCTCTTCAATTGAGAAACTGGCTGAATGATAGAGTTTATGCTTGAATAGCGAAAGAGTGCCAATGATACCACATAGAATGTTATTAAAATCATGAGCCAGACCACCGGCTAATGTGCCAATAGTATCCATTTTTTGAGCTTGCCTCAACTGTGCATCTTTTTTCTCGGTTTCCGTAACATCATCCATGCTGATGACTAAACCCTGTTCCTGATCAATTACAAGCGGGAATAGAAATATTTCGAAAAATTGATCTGGTTTATTGATATAGGATTCTCGATGCAAGCGGATAGGCGTATTATTTTTTAAGACTTCATTGCATATTTCTTTGTATTTGTTAAAGAAAGGTATTGAATCCCAAAGAATACTCTCATTCAGATCAGCTTTAACATCAAAAAATCTGGATACCTGACTGTTCCATTTCAAGATTTTGTATGAATTGTTGGTGGCAATAAGCAAGCCAGGCATCGATTCTAAAATGCTTTTGGTGATTGAGATATTGTTTTTCAGGGCAAGGGTCATTTGGTTGAAATCTTTAGAAAGAATACCAATTTCATCATTGGAATAAATCGGTATTTGTTGATCCAGATTGCCTTCAGAAATGGAAGAAACACTATTAATCACATTCGTGAGTGGCTTTAAGACAATGAGTCTGATCAGATAATATAATAGAATTAATACAAGAATTACAATCATCAGACTGGATAAAAACATTTTTAACTGATAGATTCTTGCCTGTTGTACAGAGTCTGATAAATCGATAATGACTTCAACTTTACCAATAACAATCTTGTCAATTGTTAAATCTTCCTGAATAATGATGAAATTGTTTTTCTTATTGGCTACTTCGTTACTGGAAGGTGTGACAATAATGCCAGTATTGTCATACACTCTTGCAGAGAGAATAGAAGGGGATTTCTGTAATTGAATGACATTACTTTCAAGCGTATAGTAGTCTTGCCGGTACAAGGGATTGACACTTAACTGAGCAAACATACGGGTAATCTCATTCCCTTTTTCTTTTTCTTTACGGATGAGTGTATTGTAATAAGATTTGATTAAAACAGCATTAATGAGAAATAATGAAAATAAAAGAATCAGTGTGATAAATGCAGTGATTTTTGTACTGAGCTTTAAATCATTAACATATTTTTTCATGACTCCCCCGATTAAGGAATAAGCGTTGGAACGATTAATATTCCCTGAATAATATCTGTTTCAATTTGTTTGAGCCTTTGAATCGTATCCGGATTAACATTTTCTTTTGTAAAGCTCATATTAGATAATCCAACTCCTTTTTCTTTTAATCCTAATTTGTAAGGCGTATTTGAAAATCCTTCAGAGAGGATTTTGCCAACAATCATATCAATCGCAATATCAAGGTTTTTCATCATGCTGGTGAGAATATAACCTTCTGCAAGATAATCCTGATCAGAATCTACACCAATGGCAAATTTTTTATTTTGTTTTGCAGAATTAAAGACGCCCATGCCAGATCCAGCTGCAACTTGATAGATGATATCTACATTTTCACTTTGATATAGTTGATCAGCAATTTTGTGAGCGACCTGTGGATTTGCGAAAGGAGAATTCGTCTTATCTGTGTCAGAAATATAACGAATAATTGGTTTGATTTCCGGATCGATATATGCTGCCCCACTCTTAAAGCCTTCATAAAAATCATTGATAATCGTAATATTGTCTGCTCCTAACATCGCCACTTTTTTGGTTTTCGATTCCATTGCACATAATGCACCAATGAGAAAGGAACCTTCATTTTGTTTAAACTGAATAGAGGCCACATTCGGGTAATAATGCTTTGCCTGATCATCTATAATGATAAATTTAACCTGTGGATATTTTAATGCGAGAGAATCTACAGGATCAACCATGTGAAATCCCCCTCCCGCAATGATGATGTTCGCTTTTTTTGCAATCAGGCTTTCAATAACGCTTGCGTCGTCTTTATTCTCATCAGGTGCTTCATAGATAAAGTTAATCTGATGGTTTTTTTTGGCCAGTAACATGCCTTTAAACTGCATATCATTAAATGCTTTATCGCCCAGACCGCCATATCCTGTCGCTAATCCAAACAGAAGAGAATCTTGCTGAGAACGCTTTTCATCTCCTGATTTTCTGGATGACTTTAAACTTAACTGGTAACCGATCAATACTAATAACAGAATGATGATTGCCACAATGATTATTCTATTTGTCCGGTTCATTTTCCCCTCCATGAACTCAATTTTCACTTATGTAGTCTGAATATACTTTATTTTTTTTATTAAGTCAATGAATTTATTGTATTTATTTCAAAAAATCAAAAAATTAAAAGATTGACGAAAAATCATTATTATTTCATTAGGTTTTAAAAACAAAATAGATAAGGATTTACTATGCAAGAGCCTGTAGTTGATTTAAAATTAGCTTTAGAGCATGGTCTGACAGAAGAAGAATACAATCTTGTTCTGAAGACAATTGGCAGAACTCCGAGTTTTACCGAACTGGGCATTATTTCTGTAATGTGGTCAGAACACGCAAGTTATAAAAATTCCATTAAATATCTGAAAACACTTCCCAAGGATGGTCCTTTCATGCTATCCAAAGCAGGAGAAGAAAACGCTGGGGTGGTTGATATTGGAGATAATCTCGCTGTTTCTTTCAAAATAGAATCACACAATCATCCATCAGCGGTTGAACCGTATCACGGTGCAGCAACCGGCGTTGGTGGGATTCTCAGAGACATTTTTACTATGGGTGCCCGTCCGGTTTGTGCGTTGAATTCGCTCAGATTTGGCAATCCGGAAGATCCTCAGGTTAAACATCTCATCAAAGGAGTCGTTGAAGGAATTGCTGATTATGGTAACTGCTTCGGCGTACCAACGGTTGGCGGAGAAGTTTACTTTGAAGATGCATATAGCGGAAATCCATTGGTAAATGCAATGGCAGTAGGAATTTTGGAACATAACAATCTGATGTCTGCTGCTGCAAAAGGACCTGGTAACTATGTGGTATATGTAGGGGCGAAAACTGGTCGTGATGGTATTCATGGTGCTACTTTTGCCAGTACAGATTTGACTCAGGAATCTGAAGAAAAAAGAACAGCTGTTCAGGTGGGTGATCCTTTTATGGAGAAACTCCTTCTGGAAGCTACTCTGGAAGTCATTCAGAAGAAACTGGTCGTTGGTATTCAGGATATGGGTGCAGCAGGACTTACCTGCTCCAGCAGTGAAAT
>JAGOCT010000139.1 GCA_017998585.1 Candidatus Cloacimonadota bacterium
GGCTAATATTGTATTCTATGCTGATTGGCTTTGCCTTAAGAGTCTCGTTCTGGATGTATCAGCCTTATTTTGTATTAACACAGATAGACATTTTCTGGTATGGATTGATCTTTTTCTTCTTCAATATGGTTGCTGCTTTTTCTTCAAAAGTAATTGGCGCAAGATTCTATGAAAAAAGACCAAGACACATTTTATTAATGCTGGCTTCTCTGATGTGCATATCCTTTATTCTGCCGGCAATCTTCAGGTATCCGTTTATGATTGTGATTTTGGCTTTACAGCAAATTGTCAGAGGTATGAACAGTACAACGACCCGATTTTACATCAATCATCAGGTAAATGATCAGGAAAGAGCAACGATTATATCAGTGGTTAGCCTGGCTGGCAGTCTTGGTTTTGCCATCTTATCACCTTTGGTCGGTTTATCTCTGGATAAAAACGGAACAGTATTTACTTATCTCAGCGTAGGATTCTTGTGTGTTACTTCAACTTTATGTCTCAGTCTGTTCAGAAAATATCAAAAATCAATGAAAAAGAAACAGGCAATCACTAATTGCTAAAGCCTTTTCCTTTCGCCTTATAGACATTAGCTAAAATTTCAGCAACTGCTGCATAGAATTGAACATCAATCGGTTTACCGATCTCAGAAAATTTATAAAGAAGCCGGGCAAGTGGTTTATCTTCAACAATTGGAATGTTATTCTCACGTGCGATTTCTTTTATACGTTCTGCTATGAGCCGTTTGCCTTTAGCTAATACGATTGGCGCATCTGATATGTCTGGATCATACTTAATGGCAATTGCGATATGAGTCGGGTTGGTTATCACAACATCAGCCTGGGGTATATCTTTCATCATCCGTTTTAATGATTCTTCCATCATCAGATTCAATATTTTACGTTTTACCTGAGGATCACCTTCCATTTGCTTAAACTCATCCTTGACTTCTGATTTGGTCATTTTCAATTTTTTGATATAGAGATATTTACTCCAAAAGAAATCCGCAACAGCGAAGAAGATATAAAAAATAAGCAGATAGATAATGACTTTTACGATAAGCTTTAGCAGGTACATGAATATCTGATTGATATCCAGAAATATAAGACCCATAAAACTGTTAATTTCCTTACGAATCACCATCCAGATAATTAGAGATAATATAAATATCTTGATTAAACCTTTTGCCAGCTTTTTAAATCCATCTACAGAAAAGATTTCCTTAAAACCACCTAATTTAATGAAGTCCCATTTCATTTTTAGCTGTTCAGTCGTAAAAATCCAGCCAACTTGAATAATAGAAGAAACAGTTCCAACTATCATTAATATGAACCCTAATGGTCCAACTACCAGCCAGAAATAAATAAAGTACTTTATAACAAGTGTTTGAATATTTTGTATTCCTAAACTCATTGTCAGATTTTCAAATGCATACCGATACATATCTTTGAAAACATGAATCATCAATGGCCCGCCAATTCTTAAAAAAACAAGCAGTATGAGCAAAAAGAATGCCGTATCAACTTCGCTTGATCTGGCAACATTTCCTTTTCTTCTTTGTTCTCCCAACCGCTTACTGGTGGGCTTCTCCGTTTTTTCGGTATCTTCAGCCATTTCCTATTCCATTATCTTCAAGAGAAAAGTATTGGTTTCAGTTACATTTTTAAATAAAAAGCGATAGTTAATATGCCGTACAACATTTATCTGATGATATTTTAGTTTTTTATCCACATTCGTTTCACCCCAGTTGTATGCGGCAAGTGCTAGGCTATAGTTTTGCTTATATTTTTTTAACAGATATATCATATACTCGCCAGATGTTCTGATGTTAATCCATGGTAACCATAATTGCCATTTTTTAATATCCTTATGAAGATATCTGGCTGTATCAAAAGTAATCTGTCCAGGTCCAATTGCACTGGCATATGAATAGGCAAAGCATCGAAAAGAACTCTCAGAGTTTATCTGCCTGTAAAAATAAGTAGAATTGAGGTTTAGCTTTTTACTGTAATAATAAGTAATCACTCGATTGCTTAAAGGATTAAAAAGAACAACGATAACAAAAAGAAGGATAAACTGAAATAAAATCAGTATTTTCTTCATTATTTCTTTCTGGTTTTAATCTTTGCCAGATTGTGTTTGTAACCTGTATTTGATGGAGAAAGTTGTACCGCTTTCTCAAAACAGGATTCTATATCTTTTTTGGGTCTGTTTGCTTTCATCATTGTTATTCCAAGCGTATTGTAAATCATGGCATTATCCGGATCAAGTGCTAAAGCCTCTTCAAATGTTTTGATAGCTTCATTGAATGATTTATTATCCTGATAATCCATACCTTTAAAAAACAATTCTCTGGAACAAACATATTTTTCTCTTTCAGATTCACTTTTGATCCGTTTATAATTTTTCTGGTAAAGTGGAAAATCCGGATGCTCTTTAGAGAGTTTTTTGTAACATTCTGTAGCTTGATTCCACTTTCTTAAAATCGTATAGGTTTCGGCAATAGTTGTTAGAATCACTTCATTATCCGGATACTGATTGAGTACTTTTTCCAGATAATCAAGTGCCATTTCATGTTTATTCATAGTAATCAGAACTAAGCCCATATTGTACTGATTGATATAATTCGCATTGAGAAGAAGCGCTTTCTGAAAGCAATGATAGGCTTTATCTTTTACACCTCTGGAAAGCATTCGCTGCCCTCTGTTTTGATAAAATTTTTCCTGAAAACGTTTAAAGTAGTCATAAATCATAAATTCTCCTGTTTCCCTAAATAAAAAAAGCCCATTATACTCAGTATAATGGGCTTTAGAATATTAAATCAAGCCGTCTCTTCTGAGAGATGCACTGGCATCTGGCTTACGGCCACGGAATTTTACATATAGGTTCATTGGATGTTCTGTATTTCCCTTTGAAAGGATGTTTTCTCTGAAAGAACGGGCAGTCTCAGGATTAAATATACCATCTTCCAGGAATTTTTCAAAAGCATCTGCATCGAGTACTTCTGCCCATTTGTAGGAATAGTAGCCTGAAGAATAACCGCCGGCAAAGATATGTGAAAAACTGGTTGATGAACACATCCCTTCAACCTTTGGCAGTAAACGAAGTCTGTCAAGTGCTTTCTCTTCAAATTCAGGCACATTTTGTACGTCTCTGTTGTCCTGTGAAAACCATGCCATATCCAACATACCAAAAGTAAGTTGTCTGATATTGAAGATACCTTTGTTAAATTTCTCTGCTTTTTTAACTTTTTCAATCAAATCTGAAGGTATTAATTCTCCTGTCTGATAATGATAAGCAAACAGTTTGAGTGTTTCTTCTTCGGTTACCCAGTTTTCCATAATCTGGCTTGGTAATTCAACAAAATCCCAATATACATTAGGGCTGGCAAGAGAAGGATAAACACAATCAGATAAAAGACCATGAAGCGCATGACCGAATTCATGGAAAAGCGTCTGAACTTCTCCTAATCTGAGCAGAGAAGGAGTTTCTGAAGTTGATGGAGTCATATTCGCAACTATGGAAATAAATGGTCTAACAATCTCACCCTTGTGTAAGCCCTGTGAACGGAAGCTAGTCATCCATGCACCGTCACGTTTGGTTTCTCTTGGGAATAAATCCAGATAAAGCAAACCAACGAACTTATCATTATTTTCAGTTACTTCATAGACAGTTACATCTTTATGATATACAGGAATTTCTGTGTTTTGTTTAAACTGCAGACCATATAGTTTTTCTGCTGTTTTAAACATTCCTTCGATACAGTTTTCCATTTTGAAATATGGTTTCAGCTCTTCTTCATTGAAATCATATTTTTCTTTTTTCATGATTTCAGTGTAGTAAGATGAATCCCATCCCATAAAAGTATCAAGGTTATCAAGACGTTTAGCAAGTGCTTTTAATTCTTCAATTTCTTCTTTTGCTCTTGGATAAGACACATTATAGATCTTTTCAAGGAATTCTTTGACGGTTTCAATATTTTCAGCCATTCTTTCCTGTAAAACATAATCTGCATGAGTTTTATAACCTAAGAGTTCAGCTCTTTCCTGTTTCAGCGTGATAATTTGTTTAATAATATCCTGATTATCAAATTCATCGTTAAACGCTTTTTTACCTGATGCACGGGATATGGTTTCTCTTAACTGGCGATTTTTTGCATAGCTCATCACAGGGATGATTGATGGGGCTTGTAAGTTAAATGCCCATTTTTCTGCTTCACCTTTTTTTACTGCCAGATCTTTAGCTGCCTGTTTAGCAGTTTCTGGTAATCCGTCCAATTCTTCTTCGCTGTTTACAAAGTGTATAAAAGCATTAGTAGAATTTAATACATTACGAGAGAAGTTAGGAGAGAGTACAGAAAGTTCCTGGTCGATCTGTTCAAGTCTTTTTTTCTTTTCAGGATCTAACAATGCACCGTTTCTGATAAAACGTTTATAAAGTGTATCCAGTAATCTTTTTTGTTCAGCATTCAAATCTTCCTGATGTTCGTAAACATGCTTCACTTTTTCAAACAGGACATCATCGAGGAATACTTCTGATGCCAAAGTTGCTAATTTTGGAGAGATTTCATTGGCTAATTGTTTGAATTCATCATCAGATTCAGCAGAAAGTAAGTTGAAAAAAATACCGCCAACTATGCCTAAGTCTTCTTCGCCGGTTTCAAGTGCTAACACGGTATTATCAAAAGTAGGGGTTTCATTATTTTCTTTAACTTTTTTCATGTTTTCACGGGCAATTTCAAGGCTTTTATCAATTGCCGGTAAAAAATGTTCTGTTTTAATTAAATGAAAAGGGATTGCCTCAAAAGGCGTATTCCACTTTTCAAAGAATGGATTTTGGCTCATTCATGCTCCTTTTATTTCTAAAATAATCTTATTTTTCAGCAAGCAGGATGCTTGCAGTACGAGTTTATTTCTTAGGGTTGATTTCCAGTAACTGAACTTCAAATTTTAAGGTTGCTTTTGGAGGAATGACACCACCGGCACCTCTGTCACCATAAGCCATATCAGAAGGGATAGTCAGCATTCTCACTTCACCAATTTTCATACCATCAACACCCTGATCCCAGCCTTTAATCACCATGCCGGCACCTAATTTAAAATCAAATGGCTGATTGCGATCTTTTGAACTGTCAAATTTCTTACCATCCAAGAGCCAACCAGTGTAGTGAACTCTTACTAAATCACCTTTTTTACATGCTTCGCCATTACCTTTTGTTGTAATTTCATACGTTAATCCGGATTCCATTTTTACTATTTTTCCTTTCGCTAATAAATTGCTCATTGCCAGTATACTGATTAGAATAATCAGCATAATCGTTTTTGTCTTCTTCATTCTTTCCTCCACTTTATGGTTTTATTTATTGACATTCTGATAATATATTCAAAAATATCTATATGATTAAGATGCTCTGTTCCCATAAAAATAAAGCTTTAAAATTAGTAAAGATTTTTTTTAAAACTGAAAAAATAAATGTAGCTTTTTGTTTTTTTTTTATACTAATAGGTTAATAAAGAAGAAAGGAGAGACAGGATGAAAACCAGTCAAAGTAGTCAATCTG
>JAGOCT010000140.1 GCA_017998585.1 Candidatus Cloacimonadota bacterium
ATTTGCAAAGGATTGTTCATCAGGGAGCCATTGTCTTGGAGAACCGGTATGTTCAAAAGAAATAATCCCTCTTAATTTCCCTTCAATAAACACACCTGTATCTAAAAGAGAAGAAATATCATAAGGTTTTAGATAATTATTATAAATACCCTCAACCCGATGATCTGACTGAGTGTTTTCGACACAAATCATATTATCTTTTAAAATGCTCTCCCAATACAAAGGTAAATCATTCGGGTCAAGATACTCTCCTTGGGAATGCTGGTTTGTTTCCGCTTCAAACAGATGAATACATTCAAAATCAACCAAATTTTCTGAGGCTTTCCATATACTGACTCTGGAAACAGACATTGCTTCAGATAAGTATTCAGTAATATAACGAAATGATTCTTCAATATGATCAGGATCTATATCACGATTTAAAATGATATTCACTATTGCTTCTTTTTGTTTTCTGATTCTATTTTCATTTTCTGCTAATGCTTTCTGAGCTATCACCATATCGCTTATGTCAATCGAAGCAGACAGAATCCTGTTTTCTCCTTTTAAATCAATGAGTTGAGATGAAAACAGCGCATAAGAATAATTGTCATTATTTGGATATTTAATCTTTACTCTCGAATTTTCAACCGAGCCTGTCCTGATGATTTGTGATCTGATTTTATCATCAGATTCTTCATCCATTATAACGCCAAGTTCTTTTGACATTTTTCCAATGATGTGATCTTCATTTATTCCAATCTTTTGACAATATTTCTTATTGACCATAAAGTAGGTGTTATCCAGATTATTAATCACACAAGAATAAGGCAGAATATTAAAAATTGTTTTAAAAAGAGTTTCACTTTCCCTGAGCTCTTTTTCTGTTCTTTTTTGTTCTGTAACTTCATTAAAAAAAGTATAGACATTTTCATCTATCACGGTAAAACTAAGTTCTACTATCAGTTCAGTACCAGATTTAGAAATGATTTTGTTTAATCGGACAGGAGATAGTTGCTCAGGATGACTCACAGCCCACTCAATATCATTATTCCAAACAGCAAATGTTTCCTTTCTGTAATCTTCATCCGGATAAGCTTTATAAGCCCAATCATTGACAGAACTGATTTCAGTAAGATCATAAGCAAATACTCTCTCGAAAGCGGGATTTATATAAAATATTTCACCTTTCAGGTTTGCGATACCAACGCATAAGGGGAGATTTTCCACTATTTTCTTAAATCTGTTCTGACTGACCTTTAATTTTTTAAACGTTAGAATCAGCCAAACAATCATCACTGTCTGGATAAGAGCGAATACCGCAAAAAACAAAAATGACTTATAATAAGATTTTATCTTCTCATATCTTTCTCCATAAAAAACAACATTTTCAGGTAAACGTATTTTTTTGATATTGTAGTTCTTATAAAAGTCATAAGAAATTGCAGAAATAGGTTCTAAAATAATGATCTTATCTTTAAGTATATGTTTGTTTTTTAACAGAGAGATTGCAAGGTTTGATATCTGTTTTCCTTGAACGAACCCGCTATTCATTATGCCACCAACAACTCCATAACTGATATATAAATCCACATGACTGAATACAGGAGATTTACATGCCCTGGTAATTTTTGGCAAAACATCTGACACTTTTAAGTATCGGCCATTTCGATCGACATAATAATCCAGAAAAAAAACAGGTTCATCTTTAGGAATAGAATGAAGTTTCACCAAAAGTTCCTCCGGATTGATGCCTTCTCCATCTTCAAGAAAGTTTATTTCTATTTTCTCTTTCAGAAGTTTTTTTACCTTTTCCGCTTTTTCCCTGTTAAGTTTACCGGTTACTGTCTGATCAGTAATAATATGAATTCTCTTTGTATGAGGTAACAATCTGGCAATATAATCTACATTCTGCTTGATATCAGTACTGGCAGAGAGTCCAAATAGTTTATCGTCTCTCTCATCAAAATCTTCAACTCCAGTAAAAACAATCAAATTTTCACTAAACAAATCAGATCTTCGTTTCTTGATAAAATCAAAAGCAGGCTGATCTGAAAGCAGGATTGCATCAAATCTAACACCTTTGTATTTCTCTTTCCATACTTTAAAAATCTGAGTACCTAATTCTGCTTTGAGTGCTGTATCAAAATTCTTAGCATCCAGAAATTCAATTCTTAAGTCCAGATTATCGCCATATTCCTTTTTTAATGTTTCGGACACCCCTTTCAATATATCATCAGACCATTGATAGCCGGCATGATAGGAGTTAACATACAATATTCTGACTGGCTTTTCGCTGGCTGAGAGCAGATTAGTAATAAAAAACATTAACAATATAACGGATAATCGACATAACAAGCCTGCCATCGAGCAAACAGACTGTTTGAAGTATTTTGAAATGCTTGTTAAAAACATTGTATCTGCATGATTTACTGAAGTATTTTCCATATTCAGTTCAGTTTCTCCAGAACTTTTGACAAATCATCCAAATTGTAGGGTTTTTCAACAATCCCCGCCAGACCGGAGGATTTGCATTCTTCAATATCCGTTTCTTTAAAATAACCGGAAGCAATCACTATCTTAACAGCCTGATTAATCTCTTTTAGTTTAAAGAAAGCGTCTTTACCTCCCATTTTTGGCATTATCATATCTAAGACAACCACTTGAATATCTTCTTTGTGCTTACGGTATATTTCCACTGCTTCCTCACCATTTGTTGCCGTCATAACATCATAACCAAGAAAAGAAAGCAAATCCGCTCCTACTCTTAAAACAACATGCTCATCATCCACCAGCAATATTTTCCCTGTTCTTTTTTTAATTGTCTTTTGAAGTATGCTTTTATCTGTAATCCCTTTAGATATGGGGAAATAGATACTAAATGCTGTTCCTTTATTCATTTCACTTTCAACACTTATTGCCCCTTTTGAATCTCTAACCAAACCATATACGATTGACAATCCCAAACCGGTACCTTTACCAGGTTCTTTCGTTGTAAAAAAAGGATCAAAAATCTTTGTCATATTTTCCGGAGAAATCCCACATCCCGTATCGATAATCTCAATCTGGACATAAGAACCTGGTTTTATATCAAACATAGAATGTTTACAAAAGAACTCATCTAAAAATACATTACTTGTTTTAAAGGTAATCGTTCCCCCATCTGGCATGGCATGAGAAGCATTTATACCCATATTGATAAACGCATTTTGTATCATGGAAGGTTCACCGCTAACTTCATATTGAGTGGCAGATAAATCTTTTATAATTTCTATTCTCTTCTCTATACTGCGATTCAGAATTGAAATACTATCGTTGATCAAGTCGTGGATATTGACATTCTTAACAGCGAGGGTATTTCTTCTGCTAAAAAGCAGTAATTTGGCAGTTAACTCGGCTGCTCTTTCAGCTGTTTTATTGATTAGATCAACATATTCTTTAGATTTTGCATCCAATACTCCTGTAAATTGAATAAGTTGAGCTGCCCCCATAATTCCGTTCAGCATATTGTTAAAATCATGGGCAACCCCTCCGGCAAGACGACCGATTGACTCTAATTTTTGAGATTGTAATAACTGGGATTTAAGTCTTTCCTTTTCTTCTTCAGTTTTTTTCTTTTCAGTTACATTTCTTTCAATGATCAATACTTCGTTCTTTCCAAAAGGAACAAATCTGGATTCATAAAAAAGCGCTTGATCATCATAAATGACAGAATAATCATACAACTCCGTTTTACCGTTTAAAAATACCTGATTAACTTTTTCATAAATCTTTTCAGTAACTTCCGGATGAAATACATTCAGGATGTTTTCGCCAATAAGTTCAGAGAGATTGAATAAATGATTATCTTTTGCATTTTTTGGAAAAAAGTCTTTGAAAATAAAATCTGAATCGACTAAAAACATTAGATCCGGAAATGAATTGAGTAATGCGGTATTCTTATCAAGTGCTATTTTCAAACTGTTTTCTGTATCTTTTAAACGAATCTCAGTTAGAAGATTACTTAGCAGTTTATCTAAAACCTCAGGCAGGATATCAAGCAAATCCATATCTTTTATCAGGTAATCAGATGCGCCTTTTTTCATCATTTCAACAGCCAGTTTTTCATCCCCTTGACCGGTCATTACAATAAAAGGAACTCTCATCTGATAACTATGGATTTTATCAATTAAATCCTTCCCTGTCATATCAGGCAGTTTTTGGTCTAGTAAAATAATCATATCCCTTTCTTTAAGGATGTATTCTATCAGAGACTTCCCTTCTGAAAAGCCGGTACAATCAAAGCCTTCTTTTTTCAGATTCTTTACAAGTAACTGCTGCAGATTTAGATCGTCTTCAACAATCGCGATCTTTTTATACTTTCTGATTAATTCTTTATCCATTACATCTTCTTCAATTGATAACAGGAATTTGAACAACTGCTAAAAACAGACCTAACTGTTTTATTGCATTCACAAAAGATTCATATTCCACTGGCTTTGTAATATAATTATTACAACCGATTAAGTGGCAGGCTTCAACTTCACGGGGATCGTCAGTCGTTGTAATCATGACTACAGGCATTTTTTTGAGTTTTTCATCTTTCTTAATCTCTTGTAATACTTCTACCCCATCCATTTTAGGCATCCTGATATCAAGCAACAAAACATAAGCATTACCATTGATCAAGTGGTCTCCACTACCCCTTTGAAAAAGAAAGTCAATAATATCCTGACCATCTTTAAAATATTTAATCGGATTTACGATACCGGCCCGTAGCAGATTTCTTCTGATTAAATCAGCATGCCCTTCATCATCGTCTGCGATTAGTATGGTTACTTCCTTATCCATTCTCATTTCTCCCTGATTTGACATTAATGCCTCTTTTTCATTCTGTTATTTAATTATACAGTAAGCTTTTTCTATCAGATAGTCAAGCATTTTTTCCATGTTTATGAAAAAATTATTGAGTAAGAATGGTCAAAAATCTCGATCCCTTTTCTAGATGTGTCCCGCTTGTAGAAAGAGAGCCAGCAGAATGATTTCAGCACATTAGGCTTCGTTTGGGCTAGGATTCTGTAAAAGTTCTTCTTGAAGCATAATCTTCGAATTTTAGCATCCTGCCTTCTATCCTCTTTCTATCCTCTTTATAATCTATTCAAAATGATAAACAGGCAGACAGATATCAGAATGGGTCAAGCAGACAGCCAGTAAAGAACAATCGTGTTTTCTACAGGATAGATAAGAGAATCATATGATATTTATATTGTTTTTGTATTATATTTGAGTTAATTATGAGTAAGGAGGATTAAGTTTAATGATGAATTATGAATGATGAATTATGAATGAGTGAAATTACCCTAACAGGATGGTCGTACTTAAATACTATTTTAGTGTATTTAGTGTCTTTTAGTGGTAAAAAATTCGGCCGTACATCGGAAAACCGTACTCTTGTAGCCTTTTCTGCAAGCTGGAAGCTTGCAGTACGATTGCGGATTTACGGCATTACGCTTCGCTCCATTTCGCAAATCCCTACAAACCCAATGATAAAATTGTTTTTATTTTTTTTGTTTACTT
>JAGOCT010000141.1 GCA_017998585.1 Candidatus Cloacimonadota bacterium
GCATTGGAAGGTGAAATTAATGAAACAGCCGTTACATCGCAATTATTATCATTATCTTGTAGCAGGTTATAGTTAAATGTCAGCTGTATAGAATTGGCTGAAGGGGTCATCTCTGCTAATCCGAATAATAAACAGTCGTACCAAGCTCCATTACAGGGATAGATGCATTAAAAAAGTTCTTTTCTGTTTCTGTCATTGTGACATCATAAAAGATACTGTTGTCGGTGCTGTATTTGAGAACTGCAGAAGAAATCCCTTGCGCATCACTGATGATGGCATTGATTTCATAAGGTCCGAGATAGTCAGTATTATCT
The DNA here is from genome assembly GCA_017998585.1 of Candidatus Cloacimonadota bacterium. The sequence goes on from JAGOCT010000141.1 coordinate 315, forward strand.
GAAATGTTTCTGACATAAGCGATGACTGGGGGCATTGGATTGTCAGTATAGGCAACCACCATTACATCATCTACATAGACGCCATCAGCAGTTACACCTTCATCAGATTGCAGAGAATATCTGAATTTGAAATTATTGTTGAGCATATTATTGAGAGGTATTACTTCATCCGACCACTTAATATCTTTGAATCCGTTATAGACTGGTTCACCTGTTTCCTGAACACCTGCACCGGTTCCATAAGTAGTATATTCCCCTTCTGCATTAATCCAGCTGTTTGTTGAATTTAAAAGTTGGATTTGAACTTTATCGTAATGTCTTTCCAGATTCCATCGGATTTGATATTTAAGGAAGGCATTGTTTGCAAAACTCAAGTCGATAGGGTTAGCAATCGCTATTCTATTGGTTGTCATATTCTGATATTGTGCGTGTGGACTGTCAGTAAAACTGAATTGACCATGAGCTGCTTTTTCATTGCTGGTATTCCATGTTTGATTTGTGACCCAATTCTCCATCCCATTCTCCGCACCATCAAAGAATAGAACAATGGGTGAACCAAAGGTATAGTTGAAATTCTCTGTCAGATTGTAATTACCTGAACCGTTAAAATGGATGTTAAAAGCAACGGTGCTTCCTGAATTCATTTGTGATGAAAGACTGATGTTAAATGTAAATTCTGCTTCACTTAATGCATTGATACTTGTGATAGTAGAAGTTGCATTGTTTATGGTTACCATTGGGTTGCTACTGCTCAAAGTAGCTGTTACATTACTAAGCGCATCCATGTATCCTTTATTTCTGACTTTTACGATAAAATTAAATGTTTCACCAGCTTCACCTGACATATCGCCGTCACCGCCAGTACTGTCATTCACACGCTTTTTTATGACCTTAAGATAAGATCCTGCAACTAATGATATATACTGCTGAGGGAACAGATTTTCCTCAGCAAGTGTTAAAATTCTGGAAGTAGGTGCCCAGAAATAATCATTTTGATCACCAATTTCCGGTGTAAAGGTTATGATTTTTGGTTTTTGAGTTTGGTCTCCGTACATCCAGTTGTCTGATCCGCCATTGGTAGAATAGTTAACAGTTTCTACATCATTGCCATAGGTGTATCCGTTATCTTTGGTTGAATCATCACCATATTCTCTGAATAGCTCGATATCAGGGAAATTATCCCCATTGGCATGACCTGAATAGATAAAAAGGTCTCCAAATGTATGAAAATTCAAAGCGGTTCTGAAGTTATTGCCAATACAAAAATCTCTGATCGCTTGAGATTCCAATTCTGAGAATGCAGAAGGTCCCCTGTAAGTTTCTGCACTTGGCTCCGGGCTTGAACCTTCATTATCATATCCCCATTCAAAACCATAATTACGATTGATATCGACACCATCAAAATTACTGTTAAAGACACCATTGTTATTGTTGTCTCGTTTGTTTTTTCTCCACATACCGCCGCCCTGAGGGGCTATCTGTTGATTGTAGAGATATCCGTCAATATTAAGTATAGGTACAATCCAGATTTCTCTTTCATTAACCAGATATGTGGCAAGTTCATTTGTATTATAATTTTCCAATAGCCATTGGGTATAGTACAAGGGTGCTACAATGGACATCGGCTCTCTGGCATGGTGCATACCAGTGATCAGGACTTCAGGCTCACTTTCATTGCTGTTTGGATTATCAGAAATTTTATAAGCTTGTATGCTGTGCCCTTCAGCCGTTTGACCGATTGTTACAGGTGCTGACATGATATTGGGATAGGCAGTGTGTAAAGAATCTACAAAATCAACTATCTCAGTATAAGTAAAATAACCACTCATACTCCCCTGACCGATTTGATTATTGCGCACACTTGGCTGAGTAAAACGAGTTTTTAGAAAAGCAGTGATATCTTCGTGTTCCACATCATACGTATAACCTAACTGATTCAGTTTTTGTCTGTCATACTGATTGGCAATCACTTTTACCTGATTATTTTTAACTCCTTCTTTTACCATCACATCAAAACCTTGTGTGAGTAATTTTTTGAGTTGAATGTCATTCGGACAATTCACCCGTAATGAACTGTACTTCACCTCTGCCACTAATGCCAGTATGCTGAATATCATCAGGCATACGACTAGTAATCTCTTAATCATTTGTCCTCCCTCTTTACTGCTATATTTTTTTAATATAGTCACGATTTTAATCTTATATCATTCAGATATAGAACTTTGTCCTCACTATGAGCAATTAACGTCTGTAGGCTGATTCCAAAGATTCAACGTATCAGAAACCATTTGCTCAATAAATGAATCAGATGCATTTATTATGCCAGATAAACTTGTATTCTAAGCTACCAGCTTGTGGATAGCTGTTCTGCAAACATCCTTGTTTGCATTCTTTTCCTCGCTAAGTACGCAAAGTTCGCAAAGAGAAAAGTTCTGGAGAAACGAAAGAATCCTTGCCCAGGGTGAAGAGGCTGTGTAAAAACTAGAATTCCGTAGGAATGACATTGGGTGTACCCATGTGATAATAGTCTGTAACACATCAAGTGCTGTAGGGGAGACCGAAAATAATATACTTAAAAGCTAACTGTCTAAAAGTTTGTAATTTAAGTATTGTACAAACACATCTTTATCAAAGTATTTTCTAACGTACCACCCCGGCACTTCGTGCCACCCCTCCACAGGAGGGGAATTGTTTTTTGATCGAATATTATTTCGCAGTACATAAAATTCCTTAACTTAACATCATTGCCTAAAACCCTTGCTTTGAATACATTCGTCTTGTTTAGTTTGTAATAATATCTGACTTTTTTGAGTAATCTGAGTGTAATTGCCTTTTTAACTGTCATATTTTCCATAATATGTATAATAATCTCTGTGCAAATCTCCCGATTATCAAAATTCAAAGAGAATCGTTTGATCAGCGCATGAATGAATATGAGAAAAACACTATAAGCTGAGACTCCTCTTTTTCTGAGAGCAGGATATTCTTTTTTATATTGTATAGCATATCTTGCCAGATCTTGTTTAAAGGCAGGCAGAAGTGTTGCCCACAGGGATTTTGTGATCGCATTAATCTGGATAATGGATAGATTTTGTTTCTGTATGGCTCTTTCAGTTTTCTTTCTGACAATACAGATTCGCCCGCCAGCATACCAGGCAAGATTTAAATCTCCTGCTTTCTTTGGATAATCATGTGTCTTTTGTTTTATTATGACTTTCATTCTATCCTCTTGACGATAATATACTCCTTTCTTCTTAAAAAGCAAATCAAATATCATATAATTCTCTTATCTATCCTGTAGAAAATGTATTTTGTTATTCTTAACTTCTGCTTGTATGAGTCTTGCTCAATTATTGATCGCATGCTGTGTCGAAGAGAATGTGAGTAGGAAGGGAAGAGGAATGAAAGATAATGAATGGTATGGAATAATGACAATCTAGAATTCCGTAGGAACGACAGAATCCTAGCCCAGAGCGTCAGAGTCTGTGCAAAAATGTAGATTTTATACGGTCGCACCTACGGTGTTTGTTTTGTAAAACATTATATACCAGACGATTCCGCATCTGGGGATCGGTCATTCCTATGGAATGTTAGTTATTGCACAGATTCGTCAGCTCTGGGTAAGAATGATCCCCACAACCAGAGCACCGTCAGGGGAGAAAGAAAATGGAAGTCAATGAATATGATAAATGATACATATTTGTGTGAGATTGTTCCGCTCCTTCGGAGCGGTGTGGGAGGGCGATCTGTTCCCCATGGATAAATCCATGGGCTACTCATATCATGCCCTTTCAGGGCATTGTATAATGAATAATTCTTTCTTCTATCAGTGGTCAACACTCTTCACAATAAGCCAGCTCCCAGCCGTGAAAGACGATGATGACTTTTTTCAGTGTAACCAATCCATAAGGTGGCAGACCCAGCATCTGACGTTCATATTCATCTTCAGCGTATTGATTAAGTTGGTGGGAGGCTTCTTGTATTTTCAGTTGTAAGAGATCTTCCAATTCTTTATCTTTGACGCTTCGCTTTATATATTTCAGTTCAATCAGATAAGCGAATTTTATATCTTTGTACTCGATATAAAAAGGCTTCATGATGAGGTCAGCATAACCCTTATTCATTTCTTCTTCGGAGGCTGAGATGTAAAAATCATATATGTTTAAGAAAGACAGATAAAAGGCTTTTACAAATGTCTCCCCATCAATAAAGTCCCTGAGTGAACTTTGCTTTTTGATTTGATTCTCAATAAACTCAAAAGCCTCTTTAAACTCACCGCGATATGCCATTTTTCTGATTAAAAGCAATAACTCATACAGCTGAACCGAGAAGCCATAGGCATTTTCAAAAGAACGTCTGATATATTCAAACACCATTTGTTTAATCGTTTCATTGGGAATATGCAGAAATGGCAATCCCTCGACATAGGTGCCTGAAAAACTGAGTAAGCCAAAAAAATACAAGAGAGAGATGAAATTATCCTGTTGGGTAATCTGATCAAAAGGAAAGCTTTTCTTGATTTCAGAAGGTATTCCGCCGTTGTTGATAATTTCTGTCAGGCGTTTGAAGTTACCATTGAGGGCTTTATCCTGAATGATGAGATATTGCAGTTTTCCATAATCCATACGGAGATTGTCGTCAATGAGATTGTCAGGTATTTTTTTAGAACGGATTGCCTTGTTTACAAAATATAAGATTGCATCAGAGTTATGAACACTTTTTGTTGTCTCTGTTGAAAAGATATAATGATCATACCATTTTTTGATAATGGACATTGCTTCAACTTTATCAATATTTAGTTCTCCAACAGAGATATAATAGTCTAAAATATCACTCACATCATTTTCTGAAAAACCTAGCAAATCATTAAAAGCAAGGTCAGTCGATATATTATCCCCAATATTAAACCCGCTGGTCACATCATCCATGGTTACCGGAGATACTCCTGTAATAAATAGTCGGGCAAGCCCTGAGCCTGAACCTGAAGTCAGTAGTTTCAGATTAGTAAAAAACTGTTTGAAATAGCCTGCCTGCCGGGTAATTCTTTTATATTCTCCTTCGCCAAAATCCGTGAGCAGGGTATTTGTAAAATTATCATACTCATCAATTAATAGATAGATTTTATAATCCGATTCTGATAGTTCAGTGGCTATAACATGTAGTTTTTCATGAGCAGTATTCACTAATGCAATCT
>JAGOCT010000142.1 GCA_017998585.1 Candidatus Cloacimonadota bacterium
TCACTAGACGGAAATATGCACTTACAAAATGAAGGTGTTTCTGAGGAGAAGATTAAATTTGTTGGCAACATCATGATTGACTCACTCGTTGAACAAAAATGCAAAGCCGAATCATCGGACATTTTAAAGCAACTCAATCAAAAACATCAAGCTGATATACAGAGAGAAAACTATTGTCTCATTACTTTGCACAGACCCTCTAATGTGGATACGCCTGAAGGTTTGAAAGTGATTTTAGATGCTTTTGAAACAATATCTGAAAAACTGAAATTGATTTTTCCAATTCATCCTAGAACTCTTAAAAATATAGAGATATTTGGATTTCAAGCTCAGATTAAACGAATGAAAAACCTGATATTTACAGAACCGATTGGATATTATGACTTTATGCATCTACAGATGAATGCGAAGTTTATTTTGACTGATTCGGGTGGTATTCAGGAAGAAACGACTTATTTTGGCATTCCATGTCTGACTCTCAGAGAAAATACTGAAAGACCGATTACGATCACAGAAGGCACGAATCAATTGGTTGAACTGAAAACAAATGAAATTGTCAAAAAAGCATTTGAAATTATTAATGGAAAAACGAAACAAGGCAGAATACCTGAATTTTGGGATGGAAAAACGGCAGAGAGAGTTGTCCGTTTGTTTAGAGATATCATCTGATTGTTTAAAAATTAAATAAGTTATAGGATAAATTATGAAACTTATCACTATTATTGGAGCAAGACCTCAGTTTATAAAGGCTGCAACCGTCAGCAGAAAGATAAAAGACTACCCAGAGATTGAAGAAATCATCTTACATACAGGGCAACATTATGATAAGAACATCAATGAGATATTTTTTGAAGAATTGAATATACCAGAACCAAAATACAACCTCAATGTTGGATCGGGGCAACATGGCGCTCAGACAGCTAAAATGATCAGTCAGATCGAACAGATTCTGATGGATGAAAAACCAGATTGTGTTTTAGTTTACGGAGATACTAATTCAACGATTGCCGGTACGCTGGCTGCTGTCAAGATACATATCCCAGTTGCACATGTAGAAGCAGGACTTAGATCATTTAACCGCGCAATGCCAGAAGAAATCAATCGAATTGTTACTGATGCGGTTTCTGATATGTTGTTAGCACCTACCCAAAATGCAGTCGTTCAACTACAAAAAGAAGGCAGGGAAGCATTTACCTGGTTTACCGGAGATGTGATGTATGACTCTGTAATATATTATAAATCCAAGATTTTAAAAAATGATAAACCGAAAGTGATTCAAGATATTGCTGACTATTATCTTTGTACAATACACAGAGCAGAAAATACAGATAATCCGAATCACCTGAGATCTATATTTAAAGCCATCAGTTTAATGAATAAAACTGTTATTCTACCTTTACATCCCAGAACAAAGCATATTTTGAAAAATCTTGAGATTGAAATACCTGATAATCTGAAAATCATTGAACCGGTCGGTTACATGGATATGCTGACTTTACTGTTACATACAGAGAAGATGATTACTGATTCAGGTGGGGTACAAAAAGAAGCTTATTTCTTGCAAAAACCATGTATTACCCTGAGAAATGAAACTGAATGGATAGAAACGCTTGATCATAACTGGAATATTCTTTGTGGTACTGATACAGAGAAAATCATCCGTGCGATCAACGAAACATGCGGTGAGCAAAGCAATTTACAGGCATTTGGGGATGGAAATGCAGCAGAGAAAATCATCAAACTGATTTTGGAAAGAATTAAGTAAAAAGCCGTTTGACAAATATACGCTTTCATAAATAAATGAAAAAAACACATAAAACAGGAGAGAAAATGGAAAAAACCATTTATATTGACGGTAACTCATTGACCCTGGAGCAGGTTTATGAAGTTGCTTTTAACAGATGCAAGGTTCAGTTAACCGATGAAGCAATAGAAAAAGTGAATAAATGCCGTGATTATGTCGAAAAGGTCATAAACGAAGGTAAAATTGTGTATGGCTTAACTACTGGATTCGGTAAGTTTGCCACGATTTCAATTGCAAAAGAAGATATAGAAGAATTACAGACCAATCTGATTTTAAGTCATGCAACAGCAGTTGGTAACTATTTATCAATCGAAGAAACCAGAGCCATTCATTTATTGAGAGCCAATGTACTGGCTAAAGGTAATTCTGGAATCAGACTTTCTACATTACAGGCTTTGATTGATATGCTGAATGCAGGGATTCATCCTTGTATCCCTGAAAAAGGGTCAGTAGGCGCAAGCGGTGATTTAGCACCCTTATCTCATCTGGCACTGGTTTTACTGGGTCATGGTAAAGCGGAATATCAGGGAGAAATTATTGATGGTGCTTTAGCGATGGAAAAAGCGGGTATCAAACCGGTTGTTTTGGCTGCAAAAGAAGGTCTGGCACTAAACAACGGTACCCAGGTAATGACAGGTATCATGGCAATTAATATCATCAAGGCGGAAAGATTGGCTAAAAGTGCCGATATCATCGCTGCAATGAGTGTTGATGCACTAACTGGTACACCTGCCGCTTATGATGAACTGGTTCACAAGGTCAGACCACATCATGGTCAGATGTGTTCTGCTTACAATATGCACGAATTACTAAAAGACAGTCCACTCAGAAGATCTCACATTGATTGTAAGAATGTTCAGGATGCATACAGTTTACGTTGTACTCCTCAGGTCAATGGTGCTGTCAGAGATTCTCTGGCTTTTGTCAGACAGACACTTGAAGTGGAGATAAACTCGGCAACCGACAATCCATTGATTTTCCCAGATGATGATAAAGTTTTATCCGGTGGTAATTTCCATGGCGAACCTGTTGCGTTCTCTGCTGATATACTCGGTTTTACTGTTTCAGAATTGGGTAATATTTCAGAAAGAAGACAGGAACAAATGTTTAACCCTGCTTTAAACAGAGGGCTAAATGCCTTTTTAGCACCAAGACCTGGTATTGATTCCGGTTTCATGATTGCACAGTTGACTTCAGCATCCTTAATCTCTGAAAATAAAGTACTTGCCCATCCGGCATCTGTTGATTCAATCCCGACTTCAGCCAATCAGGAAGATCACGTGAGTATGGGTACCATTGGCGCTGTCAAGGCAAGAACCATTCTTAGTAATACAACTTATGTTCTTGGTATCGAACTGATGGCTGCCTGCCAGGCTCTGGAAAGCAGAGATTATGCGACTTCTGAACCTTTACTGGCTTTAAAAAATGAATTCAGAAAGCTTGTTGCAATTATCGAAAAAGATAGAATCATCTATCCTGACATTGAAAACTCAAAGAGTTTTGTCGAATCTGGCAAAGTACTTGAAATCGTATCTCAGTATATCAATTTAAAATAAATGATAGATTAGGGTGCCTTATTTGTAATAAGGTGCCCTTTTTTATGTTCTATTAGTATCAATCAACACAGGAGTTTGGATGTCGAATCAATCTTATTTCCTTAAGAATGCTTACCTAAAAGCCTTTAAGTTATCTTTGTTTGTTTTAATCATATTATTATTATCTTCTTGTGCCTATTATAATACTTTTTATAACGCCAAGCAGTATTTTGAATCTGCACAGAAAAAACCGCTTACCAATCGTAATAAGCCCTCTTCTGCCGCTATTGAAGAATATAATAAAGTGATTAAAAAGTGTGGCGTAATCCTCACAGACTATAAAGATAGCAAATGGGCTGATGATGCCTTGTTTTTGCTGGCAAAAGCATTGTATTACAGAGGAAATAATGAAATACAGGCATTGGAAAAAACCGATGATTTATTAAAATTCTATCCTGATAGTCCTTTTATCCCTGAAGCGCATATACTGATTGCTCAGATTAACTATGATTTGAACAAAAAAGCAGATGCTTTTAAAATGCTCCAAGAGTTTATTCAACGAGCTGAATTTAAAGAACAGCATCCGAAGGCTTTAGTACTTATTTCAGATTATTACATTCGTGAAAAGAATTATATAGATGCTCAGTTTTATCTGAGGATGATTACTGAAAAATACTCTGATAGTGATGAATACCCTAATGCTTTTTATTTATTGGGTAAAACTCTATTTGATAATGAGGATTACAAAGGTTCACTTAAAGTATTTACGGATTTAAACAGCTCAAGAATTGATAGATCAATCAAGCTATCTGCACAGTATTACATTGCATATAATCAGTTCAATTTAAAACAATATGATGATGCTCAAAAAACAATTAAAAAATTAACAAAATCAGAATTTAGAGAGAGTGAAATACCAAAAATTAGTATTCTGAATGCACGTGTTTTAATTGAAAAAGGAAATTATGAAAAAGGGTTGAAAGAACTTGAAGAAGTCATCAGGGTTAATCCCAGAACTTTATACTCAGCCGAAGCCGTTTTCTTTATTGCAGAAACAAATTTTTCAAAACTCTATAAGTATGAAGATGCAATTTCTTACTATAACCGAGTCAAAACTGAAATGAACACTTCTCCATTAATAGAGAAATCAGTGATCAGAAGTGCTATCGCATCTCAGATTATTCAGCTACAAAGACCAAACCGTGAACTGGCACTGGATGATTTGATCAATGAACAGCTAAAACTTGCTGAATACTTTATGTATGAGCTTGATCAGCCTGATTCTGCCCTTGCAATTTATGAGAAAATACCAATCCAAAAAAATAAACTGATTGAACTGAAAGATATATATCTTCAAAAGAGTCAATTTTTCAGCCAAAATATACATATCTCTTTTGATTCCTTGTTCACTGACTATAATATGACCTTTAATGATACGCTTAAATGGGATCATATTGTTAATGACTCTCTAAAAGTGGTGTTTCAAGACTCTTTAACTACAAATATCCAGCAAAATCTTGAACGATATGAACAGGATATAAAACAGTATGATGAGCAATATATCCCTTATACCTATTTCATTCAGGCAGTAATTTACGATCATTTAAAAAATGATCAGACGAAGGTACTGGAGATTGTGAATTATCTCAATACAAACTATGCAGATAATAGATATACGATTGCCTTACAAAATTATCTTGCCGGAGAACAGGTTGATTTTTTAACAGTAGATGAAAAAGTAATTAGCAATCAGTATGACAAAGCGATGAGTATCATTTCTGATTCTTTGCAAACTGCAATACAAATTCTGGATGACATCGCTGATGATGATAGTCAGTGGGGTTTAAAATCAAACTTTACTCTGGGTATAACTTACTATATTGACTTACAAGATTCAGTTAAGGCAAAACCTTATCTTGATAAAGTGCTTCTCAAATCACCTCAGTCAGAATATGCACAATTTATAAATTCTTTCTATGATAAGGGTAGTTTTAAGCTAATCGATGTACTACCAGCTGTTCTTGATATTGAAAAATATGAAAAATT
>JAGOCT010000143.1 GCA_017998585.1 Candidatus Cloacimonadota bacterium
CAATTCATTATTGAAGCAGTCATGATTAGTGCACTCGGTGGTATTATCGGTATATTGCTTGGGTTTGGAACGTCTATGGTACTGGAGAAGATTATGAAGTGGTGTATTGCGATTACCTCCTGGTCAGTCATTTTATCCGTTACTTTTTCCTGTGCAATCGGCATTTTCTTCGGCTGGTATCCTGCGAAAAAGGCCGCTAATCTCAATCTGATTGATGCCCTGAGATATGAATAGCAGCGTCTTTTCAATATGCTGATTCAAATGCTGTCTTCTTAGAACAATTTAATCAAATACATCAGCCAGGATAGTCATCAGAAATCTTTCTATTTGGCAATTTCATGAATTTTATTATTTTCTTTAAAAAAGGAGATAACATGAAAGTCAATAATAGATATTTCTTACAGATACTTCTAATGACTGCCTGGCTTACAGTCGCATTTGCCCAAACGTCTTTTGATTTGGAATCAGGGTTGGTTTCTAATGCAATGAACGATGTCGGAATACCAGGTGATACTGGTACCCGCTTTTCTCTGACAGAGGATCTGTCCTCAGATGCACAAGCATTTTTAAGATTAAGAGTTTCTCATACATTTGGAGAAAAGCATACGTTTTCTGTTTTATACGCACCACTTGAAGTAAAAGCATCAGGCAGATCTGACAAGACAATTGATTTTGCCGGTGTCACTTTTCCTGCAAATGAAAATCTCAATGCAATTTATATGTTCAATTCTTATCGGCTGACCTATCGTTACGATTTCATTCAGACCACTGCAAATGAATTTGGTATGGGTTTAACTGCTAAAATCAGAGATGCAAAAATTGCTTTAGAAGGAAATGGACTCTCTGGAGAAAAGACAAATGTAGGTTTTGTTCCCATCATCAATTTCCGATATCGTCATTATTTTTCTGACAAGTTCTCTTTTCTGCTGGAGGGTGATGCCCTGGCTGCACCACAAGGCAGAGCTGAAGATGTCTTACTGGCTGCAACTTATTCGATTAACCCAAAGCTATCTCTCAAAGCCGGATATCGCATCTTAGAAGGAGGCTCAGACAATGACGAAGTATATGGATTTGCTTTATTCAACTATGCGGTGCTGGGTGCAACAATAAAATTTTAAAAAGAGGACATCATGATAAATATATTCAGACTCACTGTTACAATCATCATTCTAATAGGAGGTATTAGTATGCTCGCAGCAACATCTATTTATGACATCAATCTTAAACGTATTGACGGTCAGGAAATAAAACTGGAGACTTACAAAGGGAAAGTTCTCTTAATTGTAAATACTGCCAGTAAATGTGGATTTACAAAACAGTATGATGGCTTACAGGAATTATATACACGGTACGAAAAAGAAGGCTTTGTAGTTCTTGGTTTTCCTGCCAACAATTTCTTAAATCAGGAACCAGGCGAAAATAAAGAGATAGAAAGCTTTTGCCGTTTGAATTACGGTGTTTCCTTCCCAATGTTTGAGAAGATTTCCGTTGCCGGTAAATCAATCCACCCCCTCTATCAGTACCTTACAGACAAAAAAACGAATCCGGCTTTTGGTGGTAAAATCAGTTGGAATTTCAATAAATTTCTCGTTTCGCGAGAAGGGAAAATACTCAATCGATTTGGTTCTACTACCACACCTTTAGATAATGCGGTTATCACTTCGATTGAAAAAGCGCTAAAAGAATGATATTCGCTTTAGATGATATGTTTTGCCTTTGTCAGGATTGAGGGTAAGTTTATCTTGGGAATATGAAGTATCAATCTATCAAATTGGATTAACCAAGGGATAAAAAATGGATCTTATACTCACAAAATTACAGTTAAACATTATAAATCTGCCATGTTTTTTTTAATACCTGAACCCAAAAAAGTAACTTTTTTATGACTCTGTTCTCTCTTCATTCCTTTTCCTTTCCTTATCCTTTCCTTATCAGAAGCTTAATACATATAATGCAAAAAAAAGGTTTCAGCTTTGATTCCTCATTGCTTTATGTTTCTAATCTGATCATGGAGACTTAACGTAAGTTTACAATGAATTTGATAAAGCTGTGAGATCATATCAGCTGGATAATGTCTGGTATCGCCAGACGTTAAATTATCAAACGATAGATAAATAGCATATTGGAATAGTCCAACTAAGGATAGTTGGACTTACATTTGTAAGCATAAAGTCCTCGGTGATGCTATTATGAAGTAATATTGGACAATTTATGATTGACAAGACACAAGTTTGAAGGTTTTATTAATTCAGAAGCACTATCTTGAGTCATACGGAAAGTCGGATATGCCAGTGAGATTGAATTTTCTTTTGAAAAAGCAATTAATGTCGCTTCCCAAATCGCTTCTGTGCTGTCTCGCCGCTGTCTGATTTCTGTCAGATATCGAATTGTCAGCAGAATACCACTATCAGTAACTGAGGTATATACTTTTGGTGACAGATTTTGATATAAGATCAAAAATTGTTTAGCTGCCTTGTGGATTTCCGCTTCAGCTTCATCAGTGATAGACAAAGAGATAATATTTGCAACATCCTGTAAGATTAATTTTGCTTTTTCCCAATCGCTGTCGAATGTGATCATCACAGGAATTTCATGCCATATATATTTAAAGCCCATATCATAATTACATAAAGGCTGTAAAAAGACTAATCCATTTGGAATATGTATGATTCTACCTGTACTCTGATCTGCTTTGACCCAATTGCCTATCTCAAGGATTGTAAATTGAAAAGGACGGATATCAATCACATCTCCTGAAAAATCTCCGATCTGAATCCGATTCCCTACTTCAAACGGTTTTCGCCAAACGATAAACAACCAGCCTGCCAGATTGACAAGCATATCCTTCAATGCAATCGCAAAACCTGCACTCACCAAACCAATAAATGTCGTTAATGAACTGATCGCTTGAACCCATACTCTTGATACGATTAATGTTACAACAAATATTGTGGAATAGCTGATGGTCTTTTTCCAGTTGAACAACACTTTTGGATTTTTGATATGTCGCTCTGCAAAATTCATAATGAATCTATGAGCTATCATCCCAAAGATTATGATCATGAAAGAAAGAGCTATTTTATAATAAGGTTCTCTTTGTAAAAGGCTTATGAATGTTTCTATGGGTCTCATTTATTCTCTCTTTCCATATCCATTTAATCGTATGTGTCCCTTCTCTTAGGGATTAAAATGAGAAACCCGCAACTATATAATTCGCATGATATAGTTGCGGTGATAAGCGGTTATTTTAACAACATGGCTTTTTTAGTTCCCTGATATTCAGGACTGATCAATCGAATGAAATAAATACCGCTGGATACGGTTTTATTCTGATTATCTTTTCCATTCCAGAAAAGCGTATGTTCACCTGCATTAAAATAGGATTGTGGATAGCTTTTTACCAGCTGGCCTTTGATATTATAAATATTGATTTCCACAGAGTTAGCCTGATGAAGTGTAAAAGAGATATGGGTATCCGGATTGAAAGGATTAGGATAAACTCTGATTCTATCACTTGTTTGCGAAATAACAGATTCATCTCCGGAAACAGCCTGAGTTTCGTTGAATGCGATTAAACCATAACTACTGCTGTAAAATTTATTATTGTTGCTGTCAATCGCAAAGCTTGGCTTATAAATACAATTATTATACAAAGGAATGTCATACACCATCAGATCAGAATTTTCAACGGTGTAATAGTTGAAAGCGCCTAAAACGCCGATATGTTGATTGGAGTCCAGTTTCATTTGTGTTGTATATTCAGGTATCGCCCCATAGTTGATGATATTGTTGTTATTAAAGAAGTAAAGGGAATCATTGCTGATGTAATAATATTCTTCTGGATTGACGGCACAATAGTTTTTAACATTTGAGCGTACAAGAGTCGTCTGATCGGTATTTTGATTATAGTAAAACAGATTGTAATAATTTTGAAACCAGATATTGTTTTCCTGATCAATACTCAGATTGCAGTTGCTGTTATTTGGACTCACTAAATTGTGATTCAGGCTGATCTGGTAAATCTGATTATTTTCACTATAATGCAGTTTGTTATCAAAAGAAGTAAGCCATATCTTCTGATTGTTGTCAGGGATGAGATCATTATAATATTTTTGACTTGCAATCGGAGGGTTAATGATCCAGTTTATACCATCATATCTGATGAATTTAATTTGATTTTCTTCCTGCATTAAGCAGATAAGTTGATTGTCCTGAGTAAAATTAAAATTGATCAGGTTTGTAAAATCAATGTTTGTATTGTCCTGATTGAAGTAAGTCCAGGTGTTGTTTTTTCTAACAGACAGACTGTTACTGTTTTTTGTCCATAAAGAATTGTCAGAGGGGTTAATCCTGATCTGATCAAAATATCTTTGATTATTGTAATTGCCAGGAAAGAGAAGGTCAAAACCATTACAATAGTTACCTGGATTTCCTGACTTTAACAGGGCAAAATAGTTGTCAACATAGAGATGACCGTTAAAAGCAAAGAGATCTTTTAAATTTCCAATCTCAAAATTGTTAACATTCAAGCTGTTATTCGTAAAAAAAAGGTCTGATTCATAACAAGAGAAATAGACCTGATCTCCAATTGTTTCGATCTCTTCAACTTTATAATAGTCTCCGACCTGTTCACACAATTGATTCATGATTCTGAGTAATCCATCATGGGTGCCAATCCATAAAGTACCATCTTCAAACTGGTCAATATCAGTAATAAAATTGATTGAAATCCCATTCATACTGGTGATTTGAGTCCATGTATTATTTTGATAGTGGAATAAACCATAATCCCAAGTGCCTACCCAAAGGGAAGCATCAGTTACATCCTGAAAAATGACACTGATCTTGTTTAAATCAACTCCGGTATTTACAGGATTAAATTGAGTCCACCCCAAATTATCGGTATTGAATTGTAATAGCCCATTTGAATAGGTACCAATCCAGAGATTGTCACTATTGTCCATGTACAGTTTCAAATAATATGGAGTGTTTTCTGTTATCCCACTATTGTAAACTGTTATAATACCATTGTTAAGACAATTTACAATAATGACATTTTCGTCAGTTTTGCTTAAGAACCATACGTTTTCCGATGAATCAACGACAATCTCCCTGACAATTTCAGGGTTAAATCCGGGGATACTCATAAATGTTTTTTCTTGATTCTGGGTATTGTACTTCGTTATTCCCAATACATTCGTCATATAGAGACAATTTCCCTGCCCGGTTAAATCGGAAAATGGCTGCCCATAAGAGTAGATTTGATAATCAACATTGGCAAACAGAAAAGAAACAGGTAAAAGAACAAACAGCATTATACCCAATCGTATAATTTTCATAAGACCTCCTTTTTTTTTAATACATAAGCATTAAAT
>JAGOCT010000144.1 GCA_017998585.1 Candidatus Cloacimonadota bacterium
TCCATATCTATTGTCAAGCAAAAACAGAGTAACAAATTCAAAACACAAACTTTTATTGATCTCAATCATTAAAAAACGCTCTCTGTTTTCACAAAGAGCGTTTATCTTGAATAATCTTATTTAAACAATTCCATACCGGAAAAATCACGATACGGATCAAATGATTCTAGCATGTGCAGATCATCTGTTGTCAGCTGATCAAGTACGATACGGGTAAGCAATTCGCCAAGTCCGGGTCCGAGCATAAAGCCCTGTCCGCACATACCAACTGCCTGAATGAAATTTGGGACTTCCTTCATTTTACCGACTATCGGAAATCCGTCTGGTGTCATTGGGTATTGACCTCTCCACTGACGGCGAACCTTCAGATTTTTCAGTTTTGGATAGATTTTAAGCATTCTTTTAGTACAGAGTGGCAGAAATTCGGAGGTTGCATCATTATCTGTTCCCAATATAGCCGGATCCGGTGTGATACAGAACACCACCTGACCTTCATGATTCTGATAGAAGTAGAAGTTTTTTGAGCCTTTTTCAGGGCGCATATCCACCACCATCGGACCAAAGAAACGTTTAACCGGATCAGTGATCGCTGCTTCATGACAATCCGGATTAACCAGGCAATCGATGCCAGCCATTGCTGATATCTCTTTCGCATTGTTACCAGAAGCATTGATCACAAATTTAGCCGTATAAGTCCCTTTATCTGTTTGAACTTCTGAAATCTGACCATTATCCAGTTTCATACCGGTTACTTTTTCATTAAAATGATACTCTGCACCATATTCCAAACTCTTGAAATAAATAGCATTCAGGGTCAGTAAAGGTGAACAGCTGCCATCTTCAGGAGAATAGGTTGAGCCCCTTAAACCTTCCATATTAATGCCAGGCACGAGTTTCTGATATTCTTCAGGGCTGATCCATTTGATATTTAAACCAAAAGAAAGCTGGATTTCCATGAGTTTTTTTAAGGTTTCCTCATCCTTTTCGGTATAAGCCGGATAGCTGTATCCATTTGACATCCAGCCGATTTCATCTCCATATTTTTCTTCCCATGTGGAGAGAATTTCAATACTTCTTAAACAGACTTTAATTTTGCCAAAATCGGAATGGGTAGCACGAATCCCGCCGATTGCTTTTTTATTATTACCCTGACCCGGAGAGGATTCAGGGTCTAAACACAATACTTTTAATTTATTCTGAGCAAGATACATAGTTGCAGGCACACCAACAGAACCGGCACCGATAACGATTACATCATATATTTGACTCATCTTGAACTCCTTATTCCTTACCATCTGCAAATTTTTCCAGAGGCACTTCGATAAATACAGGGCGGCGGGTATTAGCAACAATATTTTCAACAGGAATGCCTTCCTGACGGAAAATCTGTCTCAGAGTTACATCACAGGTTTTGCTGCCACAAGGTCCCATACCCATACGGGTAATCGCTTTCAGCTGGTTAATATCTGTAACACCACGGCGAATCCATTTCTTGACTTCACCAACAGTTACCCGTTCACAAAGACAAATCATGGCATCATCTTCTATATTTTCAGGGATAATCGCCTGAGGCAATGCTTTTGTGACACTTTCATCCTGAATTTTGAAAGAAATCGCTTTCTTCGCAATCGCTTTTGGCATCTGAACCTTTACCATCTGAGTTTTATTGAGTGGATTGTTCATCACAGCTATAACTTCATAAGAACCCAGTTCATTGGCATCAATATCGACCACATTCAGCTTATCGCCTTTATTAACAGGGTAGTTTCCCACTTCATAAGGGAGCGATACGATTGGATTTTCTGCATCTTTACGGTAATCGACCAGACTGATTGCCAGACCTGGGCAGATAAAGAGACATTTTCCGCAACCAATACAAGAGCCTTTATACTGAGGCTGACCCATAATGGAAGAGCCTTCAATCATAATGGATTGAGTCGGGCATACCGTAGTACATGGATTACAGGGAATTTCCTGCAGACAGTGAATAACCGGGAAAACACCTTCTTCCACATCCAATTTTTGATATGGCGTGATTGCCCCAGGATGAGATTTTAGAATATCGGCTTTTTCATACCATTCCTGTGGAATATCTCCAACCGGAGCACCCATCTCTTTGGCAATCTTCAGACCCATAATTTTACCATTAAACATTGCCGAAGAGGCTTCAGCGATTTCCAATGCATCTCCTGCAGAAAAGACCTTAATACCGGCAGTTTCAGCTGTTTCTGTAAATTCTTTCAGTGAGTCCAGACCCACTGCAATTAAAAGTGTATCACATTCAAAACTTTTCTCTGTACCAGGAATTGGTTTAAATTTATCATCCACTTCCGCAATCGTAACAGAAGAAACGGTTTCATCACCATTCGCCGACAAAATCGTATGCGAGGTATAAATTGGCACGCCCAGACGTTTTAATTTATCTGCATGAACCTTATATCCCCCACATTGTTTCATTGCTTCAACCAGACCAACCACTTCAATGCCAGCCTGTAACGCATGATAACCGGCAATCAGGCCCACATTACCGCCACCAACGATGAAAAGACGATTGGAAGCCTTTACCAGATCACGGTTGACAAGCGTTTGAAAAGCACCTGCCCCATAGATATTTGCCAGGGTGTTTCCTGAAAATCTGAGGAATTTCTCACGGGCACCGGCAGCATTTAAAATCATTTTTGGTTGAACTATTTTATAAACACCGTCTTTTAAAATGCCCACTTTTTTATCTTTAAACACAAATAAAGCGGTTGAATTCAGCCAAATTGTTACTGAATTATATTGTTGAACCGTTTCAGCCAGTTTTTTACCAATATCATTACCTCTGGTACCGGCATGAGAATCCTCAACTGAACCAAAGAATTTATGCGTTTGTAAAACCAGTTTACCGCCAAGCTCATTTTTGTCATCAATCAATAAACTTTTAATCTGGTGTTCGCCCAACTGAATAGCAGCTGCCAGACCTGAAGGACCGCCACCGATGATTAATACATCTGTTTCCATTTCTTCAATATCATGTGCTTCAAACGAGGTGTTAACTTCCGGCAATTCAGGCAAGCCATCAGCACTTTCTACGATCATATTGGCTTTCACTTCTGTCATACAGGACTTAACCGGCATACCATTCGCAATAACCATACACTTTGCACATTGTCCATTTGCACAAAAAATACCTTGTGCCGAGCCATCTTTGTGATGATGTCCAAAAACCTTGATTTCGTTTGCTATCAAAGCAGATGAAATCATTTCACCTTTCTTGGCTTTGATAGGGTTTTTCTGCCAGTAAAATGTAATTTCTTCTTTCTGAGGGATTGGCAGAACCGGATGTTCTGTGATTCGATTTTCCATATTTAACTCCTATTAGAGGGAATGATCAGCATTTAACATACCTGATGCCGAAATTGATATAAGCTTTTAATCATGTCAAGGATAATCTTCAAACTTTTACATTTTTTTTAATAAAACAAAAAAAAAGCCCACACAATGGGGCTGGAAATCATTATGATTTAAACGTTTTTAAATGATCATTGAAACCTAAAATGTCCAAATCTATATCCTTCTCCTTGCTGAATCATGGATATTCATCAGTTCTTTGGGATAAGGTTTAAAGAAATACTGATTTAACAGATAGCCATGATTGAAACGAATACAAAGGGAATACAAGAGTTCTGTTACGACTGATGCAGGCACAGTATCAGAGACGTACTCATCCATCTTATCCAGCAGATTTTGTTTCTCGGCAGAATTTAGCTGCTCAGAGAAAAAGCCCATGATATGCATCCATACATTGAGTACATTCTTGATTCTTACCTGTGTTTTAAAAACCAGTCTCAGATTTAACTGATAATCTTCAAAAACATGTTCAATGGGACGTTTGTCAAGATTGGCTGTTATCTTTCCCAGTACCCGCATTTGTTTTTGATTATAAGCCAGAAAGAGAAACTTATGACTGGCATGAAAAGCAACTAAATCAGCCATTTTAAGATTTTTCTTTATTTCTCTGAATCTGGCAAGTGTAAAAATGGCAGTCAGAAAATGATCTCTGATTTTTAGATTAGTCAGACGTCCTTCATCTTCAATCATCAAATGAGGAAAATGAGTCATTACCATCTGACCAAAAATCCCTGCACCATATCCTGATTTAGTCTTAGAGTTTGCGTTTGCATAAATTTTCACTTCTTTAAACCCACAGCTGGGAGACTTACTTTTTAAGATAAAGCCATCAATATCTTTCAAACCTCGGCATAAATCTTCTGAAAACAATGTCATTTCATTCGTTAAATCTCTTTGAGTCGATGGTTGAACCAAACGTATCTCTTCCCCATGCAATTCTAATCTGATTGGATCTCTGGGAATCCCCAGTCCAATATCAGCTTCAGGACAGGCAGTTTTCAAATCGATAAACGGCAATAATTGTTTAACCTCTGCAGAAGCAATTATAGCACCATTCCAACGACAAGGTGACTGTTCTATACATTTTGAGATGAACACAACCGGTTTTACATTTCTCATATGAAAACTCCTTTTAATGAGTCGCTAATCAATAGATTGAATAATTCCACCACCAACTAATTCATCTTTTCTGTAAAATACAGCTGACTGACCAGGTGTGATGGATTTAACACTTCTCTTAAGTTCAACGTAAAGTCCCTCATTATCATAAGTGAGTCCTGCAATTTCTTCTTCAGGACTGTTATAACGTATTTTCACAGTTAAATCATCTGAATGATGCAAAATATTTTCACGAATCAGATTAACCTGATTGATTCTAAAGTATTTCGATTCCAGACGTGATAAATCATCCGTAACAACAAGTTGATTTTTTACCGCATCAATTTTCAGTACATACAAAGGTTTTGACCAGGGAACAAGTCCTTTTCTCTGACCAATAGTATAATAAATAAGCCCTTTATGCACTCCGATTTTAGAGCCGTCATGATAAATCATGTCACCGGTATCAGAACTGATAAAATGAAGTAAAAATTTAGTATAGTCATCATCAATAAAGCAAATATCCTGACTGTCTTTCTTTTCAGCGACTGGAACACCAGCTTTTTGTGCAAGTATTCTGATTTGCTCTTTTGTAAAATCCATTAAAGGGAAAATGGTTTGAGCTAACTGATGTTGACTTAAGCGCCATAACATATATGTTTGATCCTTTTTTTTGTCCAAAGGTCTGATAAGCGCAGATTTTCCATCAATGGTAATTTTTCTGGCATAATGCCCTGTCGCCATTAAAAAAGGCTGACCATGATATTTCTCTTGTATGATTTGAGATATCTTTTCAGGAAAAAGTCCCCATTTAATTGTTGGATTACATAAAGTACAGGGATTTGGTGTATAGCCATTTTGATAC
>JAGOCT010000145.1 GCA_017998585.1 Candidatus Cloacimonadota bacterium
TTTGTATCCTTTTCTGACAAAACTGGATTAAAAGATGGCCAGTAAATCCCAATATCAGGATCATTCCAGATGATTCCCCTGTCAGCATTTGGGGCATATTCGCGGGTAGTTTTATAGATCACCTCTGCTGTTTCGGAAATCGTATAATAACCATGAGCAAATCCTTCCGGTATAAACAGCTGATAATGATTTTCTTCTGATAAAATGATGCCATACCATTGACCAAAGGTTTCAGAACCAGGCCTGATATCCACCGCTACGTCAAAAATCAGCCCGTTGATACAACGAACCAGTTTTGCCTGGGCATGCTCACCCACCTGATAATGTAAGCCACGAAGAACGCCTTTAACAGAGCGGGAATGATTATCCTGTAAAAATTCTCTGTCAACGCCTAATGCCTTGAGTTCGCTTCGTTTAAATGTCTCCATGAAAAAACCGCGTTCATCACCAAATACTTTGGGTATCAAAAGCATCAAACCCTTCATGTGCATCTGTTTAACTTCAAACATTCTCTCCTCCCTTTACTTTAACAAATCATATAAGTACTGACCATATCCTGACTTTAACAATTCTTCTGCCAGTACGGTTAACTGCTGATTATCAATAAAATTCATTCGCCAGGCAATCTCTTCAATACAACCGATTTTCAAGCCCTGTCTGTCTTCTATCGCTTTGATAAACAAGGTAGCATCGGCCATTGAATCATGAGTTCCGGTATCAAGCCAGGCATATCCACGGTCAAACAACTGTACTTTTAAAGCATTCTTTTGCAAATACAGGTTGTTTAAATCAGTTATCTCTAACTCTCCCCGTTTTGAAGGTTTTAGAGACTTAGCCATTTGTACCACCTGATGATCATAAAAATACAATCCAACGACTGCGAAATTAGATTTTGGGCGATCTGGTTTCTCTTCTATTGAAATGACATGACCCTGCGAATCAAATTCAACAACCCCATATCGTTGAGGATCTTTCACCTGATAGCCAAAAACAGTGGCACCTTCTATATTTTTTCTGGCATTCTGAACCACCTGAGCCAGTTTACTACCATAAAAAATATTGTCTCCCAGCACCAGTGCACATGGCTCATTCTGAATGAAGGATTCTCCGAGAATAAATGCTTCTGCCAGACCATTTGGTTGCTCCTGAACAATATAAGAAAACGTCATCCCCAGCTTATCTCCGTTGCCTAATAAATCCTGAAAACGGGAAATATCCTGAGGGGTGGAGATAATGAGCACTTCTCTGATACCTGCCAGCATTAAAACAGATAAAGGATAGTAAATCATTGGTTTATCATAAATCGGCAGTAATTGTTTACAAACCACTTTTGTTGCAGGATACAAACGAGTACCGCTCCCTCCTGCTAAAATAATCCCTTTCATGTTTTCTCCTTTTCGGTATTTCTTTCTATTTTCAGCAAGCAAGATGCTTGCAGTACGACAAGTCTGCTTTACTCTTCCACATTCTCATACAGAAAAAACATCACTAAATCGATATTCAGGTCTTGATCTGTATGAAAACGAACATCTAAAAAATCCTTATTTTTGTCAAAAGGTTTTTCTGCTATGATATTTAAAGAAAACTCTATATGGCCATTTGCTTTCTTTATTTCATTGAGTTTCAGATAAATATTGTATCCATTCCATTTTTTATGGAATATATCTAATACCTGACGAAAATCCTGAAAGCCTTCTTTAGTTCGCTTTTCATCCACATTTCTGATAAGCCAGGTTTCAGCCTGGCTTTTATAACTCAAATCCCTATATAAAGGCGTTCCAAGACATTTAAAGGTATAAATCAACGTATTAATTACAGGGATAATTTGTTCTGAATCTTTTATACTGATTCTGCTGGCATATATACTATCCTGAGCAAAAAACACATAATAAGAATCTCTTTTTTCCCATTTTTTTATAAATGGAGATGATGTTTCCTGCCCGAAAACAAGATTTGCGCTAAAATCATTCTTTTTAGGGAGATATAAGTAAAAATTTCTGTTGAGTTTAAGGATTAAATGTGAAGGGAAAATGCTCTTTAAATATTCATAGGTTAAAGATTTCTGTTGGGGTTCGATTTTACTTTTTTTTACAGGTTTTGCACTTATATTAAAAAACGAGAAAAGTAAAACAAAAATCACTAAAAATTTATTCATTCAGGTTCCTTAAGATTCTTTATAGTTTTTGAACATTGTAACGGCACAACAGATTGAAAAAATGTCAAAAACCGGAATGATGAAAATAACAGGAATGATATTTGAACCACGCATTCCCATAGCAATGATTTTTGCGACTAAGGCAGTCATTAAAAACGAAAGAAATACAAAATATACATGACTAAATATATAACCCAGTGCTTTTTTCCGAATCAACATCAAGCCGGATATAAAACCCATAGGTAAAAGCAAAGCCAAATCCAGACCCTGAACAATCAAAGTGGTATAGTGTTCAACAGATTCAGGAATAATACTGCCATCCATCAGCGGTTTGATTATAATACTCAACCACAGAAAAGCAATATTGATCGATGCAAAAAGTAAAAATGAGCCTAACAGCCGGTGGGGTAGTTTACTGCTAAATCTTGAAGCATAAACATCAGGGTTGAATGAAAAAAGATTGATGATAAAAGCAAAGAATGAAGTACTCAAAAGAAGTACATAGACAATATACAGGGAATTGTACATCCCCATGGTCAGATAGAAAAGATATGTCACTAAAAAATACGCAAGAACTCCCGTATGAAACATTCTCCATCTGATAGAGCCTTTCAGAGAAAATATTAAAGAAATCAACAGGAATGGAACTGCTAAAAATAAGGTTACATAATCCTGAGCAATACCCTGAGGTGCTACCTCATCTGACATATCCTTATAAATCCCTTTTCCATAGATCAAAACCGTTTTCCCTCTGATTGACTGATACTCATAAGCACTCTTATCATCAGTAGAAAAAACACCCGTTGCACTGGCTAATATGCCTAATAAAGAGATAATCAGAACGAGAGCAATCAATATGCCTTTATGATTCATTATTCCTCCAAACGATTTATTATTATCTAAGAATTAACCTGCCAATTCAACTTTTAGAAATTCAACAAAATCATAAATATCCTGTTCTGTCATATTAAAAGAGGTCATAAACCGTACTTCTCCGCTTTCTTCATCCCAAACATAGAAAAACCGTTTTTGCTGAATACGTTCTATTTTATCCTTAGGCAAAATACAGAAAACCGCATTCACTTCACTTTTACGTGTAGTGATTAAACTGGGAACATCCTGCAATAAATCATAAAGCAATTGAGCCAGATGATTCGCATTTTTAGCATTATGTCGCCATAAATCATTCTCAAAATAGGGCTTATACTGACAGGTAATAAATCTCAATTTAGAGAGTAACTGCATCGATTGCTTACGAATAAAAGGAAAATATTTCGCTAAAACCGGATTAAAAAAGACGACAGCCTCTCCAAATCCCATCCCGTTTTTCGTACTGCCAAAAGAAAGTACATCAACCCCGCAATCCCTGCTCATTTCGCGGAACCCTAGCCCCATTGAAGCACAGGCATTGGCTATTCTGGCACCATCCATGTGTAAATACATATCATTTTCATGGGCAAAATCGGCAAGTTGTCTGATCTCCTCAACAGAGTAAAGTGTCCCCAGCTCAGTTGATTGAGAAATTGAAATGACTTTTGGCTGAGAATGATGTTGATCTCCCTGAAAATGCATAAAACTCATAACCTGTTCAACCCTTAACTTGCCATCTGATGTTGGAACAGTCAATAATTTTGCTCCGGTCAGATTCTCAACAGCACCACATTCATCTACGGCAATATGAGCTGATTCAGGACATACAATCGCTTCGAAGCTTCTGATAATTGTTTTTAGTGCTGTCGCATTTGCTCCGGTTCCATTGAGAACAAAAAAGACTTCTGCATCCTCTCCAAACACTTTTTTAAACATTATAACTGCTTCCTGAGTATATAAGTCATCTCCGTAAGAGATAAAATCATTTTCATTTGCCTTAATTATTGTATCCATAATTAGTGGATGAATACCGGCATTGTTATCACTGGCAAAACTTTTATTCATATTATTTCTCCTCTCTTATTCCGTACTGTGAGCATCTTGTTTGCAGGAAAACATAAGCTGACAGCTTGCGCTACTTGGTTTTTTGTAGCATTTCCTACTCATTAATCTTCTTTAGCATCGACAAAGGCACGTAGAATTTTGCAAACCGTTTACCTGCTTCATTTAGATAAGTACCTCGAACAGATGGCACCATTACTGTAGCTCTTTTGGTAATCCGATGAATGACACCTTGATATTCAACCTGTTCATATTCAAAAGATACTTTCTGACCAACCGGAAATTCTGATTTTTTAATCACTGCCTGATTCTCATTAGTAATGGCATGCCGGGTTTGTGTATGACCAAATAATCGCCATGCGATAATTCTAAAATCTTGTTTTGAACAACTGGAATTTCCTTTTAAAACAAATTCCAATACATGTACCAGTTCATGCTCCATCACCCGCATCAGTGCCTGAGCGGGACTTGAGCAGGGCAATCCGTTTACATCAAAAGATCTGCCTTTATTCTCTTTAAAAGTATGTAACAGGAGTGGAATAGAAAATACGATCTCAAAATGTCTTGTTCTTCTGTTGAATTTGGTAATGCCTGCAGAACGTGTCATCCGTCTGGACAAGTCAATAGCAATCTCAAGATTCTTAACCAAATAGCAATCAAAAAAGATTGAATCATAAAGATACATCAGCTGATTGATCACCGGATAAGAAAGAATCGCATTTTCATGATTTAGATTTTCATCCAGATATTTAAAAAAATCAGTTTCTACTTTTTTTAATCTGATTTTATTGTCAGAGTATCTGATTGCCTCAAGCAAACTATTCATTATGAGTTATTTAACTACCTTTGCAATAGACTGTTTAAGAATATTTTCGATCATTTCGGCAGGCGGTTCCTTAATCAATTGATTTTCCATCAGCAGATTAACCGCTTTTCGGGTGTTGACAATATCTTGAATTGTTTGATCATATACCTCTTGATAAGTGAGTTCAATTCTTGCCACCTTTTCTTCAATCGCCTGCATGGCGACATCAGCAGCTACCTGGGCAAATACTTCATATTCTGTCATAAGTGGCAGGATTTTATCTGCATGAAAATCACGTTTACGAGCAAATTCAGCCAGAGATTGCGCTGCTTTAACAGCCATCCCATCTGTAATCTGTCTGGCTTTGCATAAAAGCGCCCCTTTCAGAATACCAGGGAAACCTAAGGAATTATTTACCTGATTTGGGAAA
>JAGOCT010000146.1 GCA_017998585.1 Candidatus Cloacimonadota bacterium
TGTGGCATAAGTTTTGCATTTTAAAGAATAAAATGTATATTTTAAAAAAAGGAGAATCATGCGAACTTTTGATGCGGTAATTCCCTATTTGAAAAAAAGCTGGAAAAAGATTGCTTTAGGGATATTTGTTTTAATCATAGTGGATGCTATTCAACTGGTGGTTCCGAAGATAATTCAGAAGACAATTGATCAGTTAGGTACTGAAGGTTTTACACAATCTGATATTTTTTGGTCATCAGCGACTATTCTTATTTTAGCTGCCGGGATTGTAGCGATGCGTTTTTTATGGCGTATGCTGATAGTCGGTAATTCCTGGGTAATCGAACGAGAACTCAGACAGAAGTATTATAATCATTTAATGCTTTTATCCCGAAACTTTTTTAACAAATCCAAGATAGGTGATTTAATGGCTTTGGCAACCAATGATTTGAATGCGGTCAGAATGCTGTTTGGAATTGGATTTATTGCCGGAGCAGATATTTTTTTAATGGCTACTGCGTCCTTCTTCTTTATGGCAAGTATCAATCTGAAACTGACTTTACTGGCTGTCATCCCGATGCCACTAATAACTGTTTGTATTACCATGATTGGACCAAAACTGCATAAACGTTTTCATCATGTACAGGATACCTTTGCTAAACTGAGTGGTATGATTCAGGAAAGTATATCAGGTGTAAGAGTGATCAAAGCATTTGCTCAGGAGAAACCTGAATTGAAGAAGATGGAAGATTTTTCCAAAAAATATGTGATTGAAAATATCAAAATGGCGAAATTATCAGGATTTTTTCATCCATTACTTGGTTTAATCATCAGTTTCAGTATGATAATCGTATTGATCTTTGGTGGTCAGGCAGCGATTCGCGGAGATATAACCATTGGCGAGTTTATCGCCTTCTTTTCCTATCTGGGGATGTTGGTATGGCCTATGATTGCCATTGGTTTTATTGTGGATATGTATCAGCGTGGCTCGGCTTCATTAATCCGGTTGAATGAGATTTGGGAAACAAAACCAGAGATCGTGGATGAAGAAACGGTTGATTTCAGAATCTCTCAATTAAAAGGTGATATTGAAGTTAAAAACCTTGTATATCAATATAATAAAGACAATCCAAAGATTCTGAATGGTGTCAATTTTAATATTGAACAGGGTAAAACACTTGCGATTTGCGGACGTACCGGAAGTGGCAAAAGTACGATTGTTGATCTGCTGGTTCGCGTATATAATGCACCCAAAGGCAGTATCTATATTGATGGGCATGAATTGTATCAGATTCCTCTGGAAGTATTAAGAAAATCATTGGTGATGGTACCTCAGGATATTTTCCTCTTTTCTGATACCATAGCCAATAACATCGCTTTAGGAAAGCCTGGCGCTAGCAAAGAAGAGATTTACAATGCTGCCAGATATGCTGCTATATATGAAGAAATTCTGGAGTTTGAGCATGGCTTTGACACAATGGTCGGTGAGAGAGGGGTTACGCTTTCCGGCGGTCAGAAACAACGTGTAGCGATTGCCCGCTCTCTGGTGATGAATCCTGATATATTGATTCTGGATGATGCGCTCTCTGCAGTTGATACGAAAACAGAAAATAAAATTCTGGATCACCTAATCAATGTCAGATCTGGCAAAACCACGATTATCATTGCTCATCGTATTTCTGCACTGCATCAGGCCGACAAGATCATTGTACTAAATAATCTGAAGATTGTGGAATCAGGGTCTCATGATGAATTACTGGCATTAAAAGGGGCATATAATGATCTGTATGAAAAACAGAAAATTGAAGAAAGATTAGAGGAAAAAGCATGAGTCAACATTTTGAAATGCAATCTGATGAAATTCTTGGTAAAATTTATGATAAAAGACTTTATGCCAGATTATTGAAATACTTAAAACCCTATCTAAAATGGGTCGCTCTTGCATTTTGCCTGTTGATAATGACTGCAAGTCTGGAACTCGTAATGCCATTGCTAACCAAAAATGCAGTGGATAACCATATTGTTTCAGATAAAAGACTCTTAAAACTCAATCAGGAAGAATATGCTCATTTTGAAGCAGTGAATGAAATTGATAAATACAAAATATACCATGTGTCCGATATGTACTATCTGGTACTAACCTCTAAAAATAGTCGTTTTATCCCCAAACAGGATTTGAAACAATACGAACAAAATGCAAATCTGACTCAGGATAAATATACTTTTATTCAAAGCAATAATCAGATTGAAAAAATCTTAACTCCTTATATGGACAAAATTACCAGAGTAAAGGATAAAGAACTGGCTGTTCCGGCTTCTGTTCTCTCTCAATTGAGTGTTAATGATAAAACGATCGTTCGTAAAGACTCGATGAATAAAGTTGCTTTGTACGGTTTGGCATTTTTATTTTTTGTGATATTAAAGACTGTGGTACAGTATTTGCAGTTAGTGATAACGACCATTTTCTCACAAAAGGCTACTAATGATTTGAGATCTGATCTGTTTGCCCATATGGAGAAATTACCGGTTTCCTTCTTTGATAAAAACCCAGTTGGGCGTCTGGTAACGAGGGTAACCAATGATGTACGTTCCCTGGATGAAATGCTAAGCAGTGGTGTTTTAACGATTATTCAGGATGCTGCCATGATTGTGGCAATTATGATTCTGATGTTGTTCCTTAACTGGCGGCTAGCTTTGGTGAGTTTTACGATTTTACCCCTGGTTTTTTGGGTCATTAAAACGTATAAGAATAAGACTCGTGTTACCTACCGTGAAGTCAGAAAGAGGCTTGCTGCGGTCAATGCCATGCTGGCTGAGCATATATCAGGAATGAAAATTATTCAGCTCTTTAATCAGTCTGCAGTCAAACAAAAAGAATTTGAAAATGTGAATCAGTTTTATTATAAAGAATCCATGAAACAATTACGTTTGTTTGCTATTTTCAGACCTTTAATCAGTGTCAGCCGACAGGTAGCTGTCGCGATTATGCTCTGGTATGCCGGCGGTCAGATTATAGAAAATGTGGTCACAATCGGTGTTTTTATGGCTTTTATGACCTATATCGAAAAACTCTATGAACCCATCAGTGAATTTTCAGAGAAATTCAATATTTTACAGGGTGCAATGGCTGGTGCTGAACGTATTTTTGATCTGATGGATCAGGAGGAAGCCGATTACCGTGAAGACTCTGTGCCGGTGGATGATGTTCAGGGTGATATTGAATTTAAAAACGTATCCCTCTCTTATCTGACAATAAACAATCAGGATCAAAATAGTGATGAAGTATTGCAAAAAACAGAAAGTGAATTGACTGAAGCGGATTTTGTATTAAAAAATGTATCTTTTAAAGTAAAAGCTGGAGAAAAAATTGCGTTGGTTGGTCATACCGGATCAGGTAAGACCTCTATCGTAAATCTAATATTAGGGATGTATCCTTATCAAAAAGGGCAGATATTGATAGATAACAAAGCCCTGGAAGAATACAGATTACAGGATTTGAGATCGCATATCGGAATGGTTCAACAGGATGTGTTTCTTTTCTCTGGAACGATCAGGGATAATATTGCGTTGAACAACCCTGATTTAAGCGATGAAGATCTGGAAAGATTATGTAAATATGTCAATGTCATGCACTTTGTGAATCAGCTTCCTGAACGCTTTAATGAACCAGTCATGGAACGAGGTTCAACCTTTTCAGTAGGTCAAAGACAGTTAATTTCATTTGCCCGTGTATTGGCATATAATCCTTCTATCTTTATCCTAGATGAAGCAACAGCCAATATTGACACCGAGACAGAATTACTCATTCAAGATGCGTTACAAAAACTGATGGAAAAGCGTACTTCGATTATCATCGCACACCGTCTATCAACTATTCAGCATGTGGACAGAATTCTGGTCATGCATAAGGGAGAAATTGTGGAAGAAGGTTCTCATCAGGAATTACTGCAAAAAGAAGGGCTGTATTACGATCTGTACCGATTGCAATATACATAAAGCAAGATTGATATAATTAGAACGGATTGATACAAGTCGTTATCAATCCGTTTTTTTATTACTTAGTTTGTTATTTTTATTTTAGATAATCTCATAATTTGGGAAATAAGCATTTAAACTATATTTGATCAGATATTTTCTTGTAAAAGGAATTAAAAGATTAGTCGATAAAAAAAAGCCTGTGACTTGCACAGGCTTAGGAAGATTGCAGGGGACAAATTATTCGATTCGGCTGATGCTGCCTAAACCATTGATTTCTTTATGTACTTTTGGATTTCCCATGTATTCGATAGATCCAAGACCTCCGATATATGCATCTAATTCAGTCTCTGCATAAAGACTGATACTGCCAAGTCCATCATTTTCTGCTCTACATTTATAAGCCTTAAGATTTTGAGTGTCTATACTGCCAACACCATTAAGATAAAGAGCAAGCGTATTCGTTTTTCCACTTAACTCAACTGACCCAGTACCATTGACGGCACTATGGATGTGATTGAAATCGAGTTTTGATAATTCAATAGAGCCTACTCCATTCAGTTCTATTTTTAATCTGTTTCCATTTATTGGTCTTATATTTTGCATAGACGCAACACCATTAATTTTGATTTCTTTGATTTCTTTTAAGTTTAAATTGACTTCTATTTCACTATCTTTAAACATATTTACTTTTTTCTTGCCCTTTTTGTGTTCAATGTAAAGGCGGTTGCCTTCAATATAAACATTCAGCTCATTTTTACGCTTCCCTTTGATGCTCAGCTTAGGTGTGTTACTTTGTTCGATATTAACCGTATAAGTTCCTGTCAATTCCACTTCGTTAACTGATAGTAATTCAGGTATCGCTTTGTTGCTCTCCTGTACCGTTTTTTCTTCTTCTGTTTTGTTGTTTTGTGCCAATAAATTCAAGGAAAATAGCAGGATAGCAATCAGGCTGATGATGATAGCGTATCTTTTCAACATCTTAACCTCCCTTTTTATGATTTTATTTTGATTTTTTTTAAAAGAGCCAGATTCAAATTTGTTAAGAATTCTTGTTATTTTTATATTGCATTTTAGGTACCAATTTAAGAGAGATGTATAAGTATATGAAAAATAGATAAATAAGAAAAATGTAAAAAATCAGATTATTGCAATAATGATATTGTCAAATATCTTTTTGATAATGTCTTGAAAAATCATAAAAAACTACTTGACATTTGTCTTGAAAAGTTTAGATTAGAATTATGAAAGTATTAAGATGGATATTGATAAATTTACTCATTATCGTATCAGGATGTGATGTGTTTAGTCCAAGAGATGCTGAAAATCCTGAACAGCCAGCGGCATGGCATACTTT
>JAGOCT010000147.1 GCA_017998585.1 Candidatus Cloacimonadota bacterium
ATGCTGATAAATATTGTCAAAAATATAATCGAAGGGTTTGCTCCCAATGCTTTGAATAAGACTTTCCCCTGAACCTATTATACCCCCCTGGTTTTGTGTACCCCATAATAAACCAGCAATGAGCATGATAAAGAAAGATATAAGAGTAACGACGCAATATTTCCAGTTTTCGGATTTATATTGTATTTTTAAAACATTCATTTTTATCAGACTCAGTTGTCCCAATATGATCGCAAACCCTGAGATAATCATAAACCAGATTTCAAGTTCACTGACGATACGTTCAAATGGTTTATGAGGGATAAACTCAGAGACAATCATAAGCAGACCTGCTAAAAAAGTGATGATTAAAGGTAATATATGATTCATTCAAACCTCCTATGATATATTAAAAAAATCTTTTAGAAAATGAATTCCAAAAATTTCAAGGATTACACCAGTTATTATCATGAGAATAATCACAAATTTACCAAAATCTTGGCCTTTAAGACTGCCTAACTGCTGAGGATCTTTCGATAAATAGGCAGATGCAGCAAAGAGTTCTTCTCCAATTAATGTGTAATCACAGGATGCAACGAAAAATGGCAACTGACTTGGTTGTGCAGTTCCAGCAGTTTGTATTGCTCCACTAGCAAAACCTGTTTCTGCAATAATCAAAGATTCAGCATAAAAACAACCTAAAAGGAAATTTGCAGCGGGTTTTTCCCTCATTATAATACCATCAACACCTGCTACATAGCCAAACTGGTCATCTGTTAAGTAAAAAATATTATCAGGCTGATATTCATCAGGATGTCCTGACTGCATATAAGCAGTTTTTACTATTTCTCTGGCTGCTGAAAGAACCATTGATTTGCTGACTGGCACTATCAGTTTACAGTGATAATCAGCTGTTTTTTCAGCCAGTTTTCCTAGAATTGTGAGTCCTGCTATAGTTTGCATGTCATCTAAATCCATGATTCCTGGTACGAACAGTACGGGTTTTCCCATTTCTGTTGCCCGACCCACTGCTTCATCCATTGCATCTAGTCCATTAATTTTTCTGATATAGAGTTCTTTACCCTGTTTTGCTGATAAGACATAATAGGCAATTGCTGATGAAAATAATATCAGGATTATCAATAAAGGCAATTTGTCTGTATTAAACCACTGAGCTTTTGGAATTGCTGAACTTTTATAAAAATTGACCAGTTCTCCTGCTTGGTTTTTCACATCAAGACGATAAAAAACCATGTTTCCTGAAAAGGTGGAGTCTTTGTCAACATATTCTGTTAAGTCAGATGAAAGAGGGATTTGAATGAAATGTTTATTATCTGTGCTTTTGTATAGTTCAATATGTCCTGATTCAAGTATAGACTTATCCCATTGAAGTTTGATGGCTGAACCATCATCATTCGGGTAATCTGTTACTTTAAACAGATGAGCACTCATGAGCATGGATAAAATTCCTAATGCTATGGTGATACAGAATAATCGTTTATTCATAAAATACTCCGATTGTTTTTATTAAGAAATGTTAGTATTTTTTTATTAGTTTGTCAATGATTATTTTGTGTTTCTTTGGAAATTTCTTTATTTTATTCTTAAGAAACTGATTAAAGGAGTTTGAAATGCCTGAATTACCAGAAGTTGAAATAATATGTAAAGAGCTCAATCTTATATTACCAGGACAAATTGTGAATACTATAGAAAGTAAAAAAGACAATATGATTATTCCTTTTGTAGAGTTCATAAAATGTCAAAGTGTAATTTCGGTTCAAAGAAGAGCAAAATACATTTTGATTTATTTAAGCTTAGGGCAGATCATTATTATTCATCTAAGAATGACTGGAAAGCTCATTTATCCTGCGATTTCTTCACAGATAAATAAATATACAAGAGTAGTTTTTTATTTGCAAAATGAAATGCTGTTGTTGTATGATGATGTTCGCTCTTTGGGGAAAATATATATTTGTAATGAAGATTATAAACGTAAGATGTTTGAAAAAACAGGTGTTGAACCTTTTAGTCCTTTGTTTAACTCTAAGTATTTGATTGAAAAAGCAAAAAGAAAACATACTGCTGTCAAGCCTTTCCTGATGGATCAATCAATCATTGCTGGAATTGGCAATATTTATGCCGTTGAGATTCTTTTTAAATGCAGAATATCTCCACTTAGGGAGGTAAGTAATATTAGCGTAGATGAATGGGATGATATTATCCGTTTTACTGTGTCAATCTTAAAAGAAGCTATTGTTCATAATGGAACTACAATATCAGATTTCAGACGTGTCGATGAAAAAAATGGAGAATTTCAGAATTTTCTTCAAATCTATGGTAAAGCAAAATGCCCACACTGTAATAATGAGTTGACTTCAATAAAGCAGGCGGGCAGAAGTTCAAGATATTGTTCTAAATGTCAGCAATAGATTATCTGATTAATACAAATTTTCCTTTTTTTGAGCCTTCATTGGTTTGAATCAGATAAAAATAAATCCCGGCAGCACAGTCTCTGTTTGCATCATTTTTTCCATTCCACTCAAATTCGAAGAAACGATTTTCATCTAGCTCTCGTACCAATTGTCCGTTCAGATCAAAAATCTTACAAGAGTTAGCACCAACAGGCATTGTTGGCGCTGCCGTATTTTTAAAGGTTAATACCGGATGTTCTTTAGGATAGAATGGGTTAGGATAAGCAACTATTGACCCAAGTACTTGGCTGGTTTTATATTGTTTCCCAATTTCTACTGTATTCATCCCTTTATTGGTTCCGATAAAGAGTTTTCCACTTACTGCATCGTATGCCAAATCAGAAATAATATCTGAAAGCAGGGGAGAGTTACTGGTATTGATATTAATATATTTATCTTGCCAGGTATCATAAACTGAAATTCCTGAGCCTAAAGAACCAATCCAGATTCTGCCGAATGGATCAGCAATAACACAGGAAGGGGTAGAGGAATTTCCTGCAAATAAACGTTCTTCATCAGCATAATAATAAGTTTCATCATAAAAATCGTTGTTATTCCATATCCTGCGCTTTCGGTTGACTGTATATTCATACCAGTTACTGCCATCAAACATGAATAAGCCTGATTCCATGGCAATCCAGTACTGAGTGCCGTAACTGTTTTTATAAGAGGTTATACCATATACATAGCCTGTTCTCATCGAATTTGGTTCAGCTCTTTTCCAGAAAGATCCATTAGTAAATGGTGTACTTTCATCATCCCAATAAACGATTCCATATCTTTGGGTACCAATAAGGGTTTTTTCATCTGAAAAATGAATATTGACTGCATCCTGGGAATTCGTCAGGCTCAGATAAACAGGTGTCATCGCTTCAAAGTCTGGATTAAGTACATTTATACCTCTCTGATGTGAAACAATCCACATATTGTTATCTTTTGCGTTAAAACGGACTTCTGCAATTGTATTGGAAATTAAACCGGTGCTGATATTATGCCAATCGGGTGAATCAGGATTGCTGTTATCTAATACCGAAACTCCATTACTCCATGGATTAGATTGTCCTTTATCCCATGAACCAAACCATTTTCTGTTTGCCTGATCCACATCTATTCTTAAAATATTATTACTCAGCAAAGGAGAATTTTTATAAGTATAATGATTCCAATTTGTTCCGTCAAAACTTGAAACACCACGAGTACCATAGGGAAGTGCAGGTCCACCCATATATCCGTCAGCAACCCATACCGTAGAATTTTTATCTACACAGAGTTTTGTTATAGCATTGGTACTAATAGAATTTTGCTTGTAATTGCCAAAAAAGAAATGACCTGAATAATCTAAATCATTTGATTCATTTAATTGAAGAGAAAATATCCCTTCTCCCCAGGTGGAAGCCCATACTAATTGAGTATCAACTGAGTTTGTTGTTTCAGCGAAATCAGTGATAAAAATGGGATCATTTGAATTAGAATGGTAGTTTAATAATGGATTATTATCTTGAATACAGGCAAATTGTTTATTTTCAGCGTTTTTTTCAAAAGAGTTAGTTATCTCTGACCAATAACCGAAAGCACACCACAGATTATTTTGCTTGTCAATATAGATAGCATTTACAGAATCCGATAAGAAGTATGAGTTTAAAGAATGATTCTCCATCAACTGATTAAATGTTGTATAATAAGCTCCGTTTTTAGTAGCCAGAGCGATTTGATTATCTCTCAGGTGAATATCAATGATCTCATTACTTAACAAATTGCTGTTATTAGTTTTAAAATAATGCCATGATGAAAGAATCTGTATAGAATCTGCGTGGACAACTGACAATCCATTGTTTCCACCGATAAATAACCAGCCGGCATCATTTAAACTTAATGCGTTGACTTTATTACTCAATAATCCATTATCAGTGGTGAAATTTTGGATAAATAGCGGATATGGGAAATCGTCATTTATCTCAAAAACAGATAATCCACTTTCTGTTCCAATAAACAACATATTCGTCGTTGAACCGTCTGCTTGTGCTTTTTGATATTTGACTATATTTCTGGCATAATTACTTATCAGTCCGGTTGAACTATTACACGGAATACTCTTACGGCCATTGATGAAGATATCAACACCACGATTTTTTGTTACATAATAGTATGTTTGGTTTGTTTTTAATACTGCTTTTATATCAGAATCACTCAAACCTCCAATGAGATTGAGACTTTCTCCGTAATTGTGAGTATCAGTTGAAAAAGTACTGACTCCACCCCATGTACCTAAAAGCAGCTCATTATCATCAGCCATCATCGAATAGATTGCTGAAGTATTCGTATAAGCCTGCCAGTTACGTATTGAAAATAAAAAACAAAAATGAATTAAGATTGTTAAAATCAATGCTAATTTTTTCATTTAAAGAACTCCTTTTTTACCAGATAATAAAATAATGCGCCTGAGACGATACTCAGGATTAACAATAATACCAACATGATATGTCTGTTGACAAAGATATATCCTAATGCCAATATGGCAAATAACAAGGTAACAAACCATGATATCAACATCACCATTTTTTCAGAAAAACCCATTTTTAGCATTCTATGATGGATGTGTTGCTTATCGGCATGAAATATATTTTGCTTATTTTTAATTCTTCTAAAAACGGATGTTACCGTATCAAGTAATGGAACAAACAATACAGTAACTGGAATCAATAATGTCATGGTAGTCAAACCTTTTAACTGATAAGTGCCTAGTATTGAAATGGAAGCAAACTGAAATCCCAGAAATAAACTGCCACTATCACCCATAAATATCTTTGAAGGGGGGTAATTATAAAATAAAAAAGATAAACAGCCT
>JAGOCT010000148.1 GCA_017998585.1 Candidatus Cloacimonadota bacterium
CATTTTCTCGGCAAAATAAT
Source organism: Candidatus Cloacimonadota bacterium (assembly GCA_017998585.1). The sequence goes on from JAGOCT010000148.1 coordinate 21, forward strand.
GCGAACCATGCTTACTGAACAGTAAGATCACACCTGAAGTATGATTACGGATATTCAGAGAGAAGGTGGCAATGTCATTGTATTGCATCGCAAAATAAGGCTGCTTGTAGGTATAGTTCTGGTTATTGGTAAATGATTTCTGAATCAGGTCCATCATGGTATCATAATCTTTTTCATTATTAGAATAATGATTAAATTGCTTATATTCCCATGAATCAGGCAGGTTTCTGGAATTATACAGACACAATACCCCGCCATCAGCCTCAGAGAATTCAACCAGTAAGTCTAGAGAGGTCTCTAATAAGACATCAAAATCCGTAATGGAATTAAGCTTTTGAATAATATCAGAGAATTTATTCAGCAGGGATTCCTGGAATTTAGTTTCTTTCAGGTCGATAGAGTGTTCTTTGGTAATTTTCTGAGACAGCATATCGTTTTGTTCCAAAAACTTTATCGCCCCATAATCTTTCACAATTTTGCGATTGTTAGTCAAAATATGCAAAGCCTGTTCCCAATCTCCCGACTCATTCAGAATCACAGCATACTCATAGTAAGCAAGTGACAATTCAAAGAGATTTTTGTTTTCTTTAAACAGTTCTATCGCTTCTTCAAGGAATTGTCTTGACTTTTCAACATCTTTCTTTTCCAGAATTGCTCTGAGATATTTCACCTGTCCAATATAGAACAGATTATTCAACTCATTGGCAGTCTTGCTGGAGAGGTTCAAATAGTAATCAGCACTTTCATAGTTTCTGGTCTGGATGAAATACCAGGCATGTTTGAGACTGCTCTCAAAAATCTTGTCTTTCGCATTTAGCGATTTAAAGAAATCATAGCTTTCCACCAGAAAACCATAGGCTTCACCAAATTTATGTAACTGAGTCAGGACAGAACCGAGGTTACCGTATAACTCAGCTTTCAGATAGTCATCATTGGTATTGGGAATAATCTCCTGTCCTTTGAAATACAGGTCATAAGCCAGATTATACTCACCCCGTTTTTCATATAATTCACCCAAATTGTTGTACGATCTCAGAAGCCCTTCCATAAAGCCCATCTCTTTAGATTTACTAATCGCAGACTCGTAGTATTCGATTGCTTTACTCCAGTTACCTGTTTTAAAATAAACAGCCCCCAGATTGTTCAGGCTGGCAATCACATTTTTAAATAAACCAAAGTTGATAGCTGTTTCCAGCGATTTTTCATAAGCTTCTATGGCTTTATCATATTCCCCGTTATCCATATAGGTTACGCCGATGTTGTTGTAGCAATTACTGATATTGTAACGTTCAGAAAGGAGTTTTTGAATCACTAACGCTTCATTGAAGTAGTAAAGAGATTTCCGGTAATCCCCCTGATCATCAGCCAAACCACCAAGATTATTATAGCAAACAGCAATTCCTTCCAGGTTATAATGCTTCTTCTCCAGTTCCAGACTGGCTAGATAAAGTTTTTCAGTCGTATCCCATTCCCCTTGAAACATTTTCAGCACACCGATATTGTTGTAAATTGCTGCCAGTCCGTAAGTATTTTCAATAGATTTATAGAGGGATTCTGCTTCTTTAAAAGAGGCTTCCGCTTTTTCCCACAGATTTGAGAAGTAGAAAATCTTCCCTTTTACTTTTTTTGCTTCTGCCTGTATCGAATTCCGAAGATATTTTGTGTCAATTTGAACTGAGTATTCAATCGCTATATCAACTGATTCCAGAGCCGTATTAAAGTCTTCCTGCTCAGTTACAATCTCTGCTTTAAGCAGTTCGATTCTGGCTTTCCATATCGGATCAAATGCTTCATTGTCATAGGTTTTAATGATTTCAAGGGCAAAACTATTGGAATTGAGTTCATACAGGGTTCTGGATAGCAGATAGACAATTTCTTCCATGGCAATTTGTTGAGTCGCACTGAGTCTCAAAGCCTGCCTGAATGTATCAGCAGCATTTTCAAACTGTTTTAATTTACGATAAATCACACCTATTTCTTTCAGTGTCTGAATCTGCTCTTTAATTTGTTTTTGGTGATCCAGTAAAAACTGGTAGATTTCAAGCAGGGCATTATGGTCGTTAATCTGCTTTAAATAGACAATATTGTCTTCAAATATGTCCTGTTTAAATTCATTTTTCAAGATATAATACTTTGCCAGATTGATGTCAGAAACTTGATTTGACTGGATATAAGATAGAAATTTTGAAACATAAACACATAATTTATCAGAGATTTGAGTTCTCACAAATTCGCTAAACAATTTTACTTTTCTGATATAATAGCTATCATTAATGATTCCGATATAATGTTCAGAAACCAGTTTATTGAGTGCTTTGTCTAACTTTGGAGATTTCAGTTTTAACAAATCTGCCAGAGATTCTTTCCCAGCTCTTCGATCAAAAAGCCAGATATAAATCATACAATCGATGTCAAAATCATCCAGCTGACTCAGCTTTTCCAGCATAAGGGTCTGAACGTTGCTTATTTTATTGAGTTGTTTTTGGAATTCCAGTTTAGAGCCTTTATCGTTGACAACAGATGACAAAATCAGGTTTTCAATTAAAAAAACATTTCCACCTGTCATATTCTCAATAATTTCAGCATCAGAATCATACTTTTTATTATCACCAGGAAACAGTTCTTTGAGCAATTCTGCAATATCTTTAGATTTCAGATATTTCAACGTTTTTTTGGTACTAAAAGGAAATAACTCAGCTAAACTAAAAGTAATTATCTGAATTTTACTTTCGTGGGCAAACTGTACAAGATACTGAATAAAATCTATTGAATACTGATCAAGTAAATCGGCATTATCAATCAGAATCAGAGATGGTTTTAAAAGGGATTTCTGCTTTAAGACATCACTTAAAAAATAGAAAAAGTCATACTTGCTGTTAGTTTCAAAATCCCAGGCATTACGAATATCTCTGTAGAAATCTTCATCATTTACCTTGGTAATGAGTTTGACAATCTCTCTGATCTGATTAAAAGCAAAATACTGTGGTATAAACTTTAAATGAATAATATTCTTATTCTGCAACATCTGAGATAATTTCTTGAAAAGGTAAGATTTTCCAGTTCCGGACTGGCCAACGATTTCTATCAGCTGACTTTTGTCTGTCTCTAGTTCTTTAAGAATCTCTTCAACAATATCTGTCTTATTTGTCAGTATTTGTGTTAAAACCTTATCCAGCACTTCTTTCATCTTTGCTCCCCACTATTCGTTAAGCTTATTCAAATAATGTTGTCAATTTTGTCAACTAAGTTTTTCATTGTCAATGAAAATGACACTTATACTTATTCTTTTTTTATCAAACATATTTTCCATTCCCTTGTTAATCATCTGTATTTCTTTTAATCACTTTTAGTTAGACACTTAGTTTATACATTATACATCTGACTAACTTCTCAAATTGTACTACAATGTTATTTTTCACTTTTTGTGAGATTGTAAAACCTAATCTTTTACTGTACACGTAGCTTTACACTCATTTATGTAAATTCTGCGTTAATTTCTTTAAAACAAATCCTCTCATAAAATGCAATTGTACCTTGATTGACTTTCAATTTAGACATTTGCTTATTTAAGTCATTCTGTCTTACATATCCTGTTTGCAACCGATTCTTTTCATCAGATAATTCTTTTATCAAAGCATGATTCATTATTTGATATGGCATTTTTACAAAATCCAGATAACCGTTGCTTACCAGCTTACCGATTGTTTTAAACTGACTAAAAAATTCATTTATTAACTGCTGATCAATAGAGCCAACCTCAATTTTATAAAATTTTGCAATCCGATAGATAATCTTTAAAAAGGCACTCATACCTGACACACCTCTTTTGCGAAATCTCAAGGGGCTTTCTCTGTAATACACTGCATATTGAGACAGAGCCCATCTGATCCTTTCAGACAATAATCTCCACAAATCACATATATGCTTTTGATTGTTTTTGATGGCAATATTTTGGTTTTGCAGTTTTCTCTCTGTGTTCTTTCTCAAAATACAGACATCTCCCCTATTGTAATAGCAGGCAATATATTCATCGATTCTCTTGGAAAATCCATGCTGACCTTGAAAATAAACTCTCATTGTTCCTCCTTTATTATTTTGTTAAATTGCAATCCCTCTACTTATATATACCCGGACAAAATCATCATTTTTGTGCCATTTTATCAAAAATTTTAATTTCTCCAAATATTCCTGTCTTATCCTGTCATATTTTTTTCTGAAAATAATTTTTCATCCCCCAAGAGCAATCCTCTTCCCTTCCGCTTCCTTTCTTGGAGAACAGAGTAGGATTCAAAGAAGGAAGGAGCAGGGATGAAAGGGTCCCGGTAAAAAACAGATAATGATATCATTCAGCGCTATCCGTATCTTAAAACCCCTTATCATTTACTTACATTTTTTACGTTGACATTTTTAAACATTTGAAAATAGGGTTTTTTACTATGAGGTATGTATGCCAGATCAAGTAAAAAAGATTCTTATTATCAGATTTAGCTCTTTAGGAGATATTGTTTTGACAGAACCTGTTCCAAGAGTTCTGAAAGAAATCTATCCTCAGGCACAAATTGATTATCTGACCAAAAAAGTATTTTTGCCGGTTGTAGAATTATTTAAAACAATTGATAAGATATATACCTGGGATGATAAAATAAATGTAATCAAACAACTTAAACATAATCAGTACGATCTGGTCATTGATCTGCATGACAAACTCAATTCATGGATTGTCAAGAGGCTTATATCCGGCTCTAAATGTATCACATACAGCAAACAGCACCTCAGGCGTTTATTGCTGACTCACCGATTAAGCAAAAATGCGATTTATTCAACTCTGAACCTGTATTTTACTGTTTTTCAAAAAATCTCTGATCAATATGCTCAATATGCATTTACAGATCAGAAAATCCCGGCTTCCTTATACCCTGTTCTTCATGTTGAAAAGCAAATCAGTCCACAGATTATTGATGTATTCAATAATTTTGGAATCAACCCGGGCAAAACATTGATTGGTATCTTTCCAGGTGCCAGCTATGAAACAAAGCAGTATCCCGGCAGTAGTTTTTCTTCCTTTATCAACAGAGTACCAGAATCTTGGAATTGCCAGTTTATCCTCTTAGGTTCCTATGATGAAAAATACATTTGCACCCGTATTCGTAATAATTGCGATATCAAGCCGGTTGACCTGTGTGGTTATTTTGATATCAGACAATTGATCGGGTTTTGTGCCAATCTTAACGGAGTCATCTCCAAT
>JAGOCT010000149.1 GCA_017998585.1 Candidatus Cloacimonadota bacterium
ATTTATTTCTTTTTTTTAATATTCAGGCTTTATATTCTATTTTAAGCATATCAGAATTGACTGATGATGCAAATGAAATGAATGAAATTTGATAAATAAAAAAACAGAGAGCGTCATTTTTGAGTCATTATGCCCTCTGTTTATTTAGAAAATTGTTATCTTAGAATGTTAAGCGCTTTTTCGTAATCTGGTTCCTGTGCAATTTCTGGTACAAGCTCCTGATAGATGACATGACCGTTTTCATTGATGATGACAACTGCTCTGGCAGTCAGTCCCTGCATAGGTCCGTCAACAATCTTTACGCCATAAGCCTCTGCAAAATTCGAACGGAAACAAGATAAGGTCTCAACTTTATTGATACCTTCTGCACCACAAAATCTGTTTTGAGCAAATGGTAAATCAGCAGATACACAGAGTACAATTGTATTTTCTAATTTTGAAGCTTCAGTATTGAATCTTCTGACTGATGCAGCGCAAACGCCGGTATCAATACTAGGGAAAATATTGAGTATAATTCTTTTTTCCTGATAATCAGAAAGACTCTTATTGGATAAGTCTTTTGCGGTTAATGAAAAATCGGGTGCTTTTAAACCAACTGCTGGTAAATTATCTATTGTGTGAATGGGCATACCTTGTAAGGTGATTTCTGCCATGATGAACTCCTTAACTTATTATTTTAATGATAAGATAGACTTATTTTTAAAAAAAGCAAATGAAATCTGATACGGACTTGACAGAATCTATCTTTTATCTATACTGACATCAGGAGGATATCATGAAAAAAAGTCTATTTATATTAATCATGGTAATTTATAGTCATCTGAATGCAGATACTTTTCAGAACATTATACAAAACAATGCGTATTTATATGGAACAGGAACCGCTCAAACATCTGAGAAAGCCAATAATCTGGCTTTAAATGATTTAATAGGCAAGATTTCCGTGACGGTTCAGACCTCTTATTCCAGTACTGTGACTGAAAACGGAAAATCAATCAAAGAAGTTTCAGAGCTCATTGTGAAGACTTATTCTTCTTCTTCATTGACCAATGTAGAAAAGATAGAACTGGAAATGGCTAACGGACAATTTCAGGTGATGAGATATATTAAAAAAGAAGATCTGAAAGAAATTTTTGAAAACCGTAAAATCTTATTGATGAGTTTGGTGGACGATGCATTAAAATCTGAAAATGAAATGCGGATTGGGGATGCCATGAAGTATTATTACTGGTCACTGATGTTGTTAAAAACAGTGCCTGAAGCTAACAAAATTCAGAAGGAAATACCAAATGAAGGTAATAAAATTCTGTTAACCTGGCTGCCAGACAGGATGAATCGGATGATTTCAAAAATCAGACTTGATTTGAAACAGATAGATACAAAAGCTGATTCTAAGATAGCGACTATTGAATTTAATGCATTTTATGATAACTCCGAGATTGACAATCTAGATTATAAGTATAGAACCGGTTCTTATTGGTCTCAGAATATCAGATTAAATGATGGATTTGCATATCTTGAAGCCGATAAAGATGCGATAAATGAGCTTTCTCAAATCCCTTTGGTGTTTGAATATAAATATAGTGAACAAAGTAAATGTATCGATGCTGTCTATCAGGTTTTAAGTAATCTGGAACCGATTCATTTCAATACCCAGAAAATTCTCAGTCTAAAAGAAGAAAAAAAAACAGCTCTTCCGTCCGATAATACCCTGACTCAGACAAAAGCTCCGGCACCAGTATCAGCAGGAAATCCTGAAAAAAAGACAAATGAGCATCAGCTTGATGAGACAAAAGCAGGGCAATATATGAATGTTTTGGAAAGAGTCTGTCAGGCAATTAGCCAAAAGAATTATCAGTCTGTGAAAGACTACTTTTCTGAAAATGGTTTCCAGCAGTTTAAAAAAACGATAGAATTCGGGAATGCCCGTCTCTTTAAAAATCCATTATCCAATGTAACTTTTAACCAATCTGATTCAAGAATAGTCGCCCGTTCTGTACCAATGAGTTTTAAATTTAAAAATGCCTCTACCCAAATCATTGAAAAGGTTTATTTTACTTTTAGTGCTGATCAGCTGATTGATGAAGTCGGTTTTACGCTTTCTAATCGTGCAGCAGGAGACATCATGACTAAGTCAGATCAATGGGGTTCATTTGAAGCGAAAATGGCATTACTTGAATTTATGGAACGATATAAGACTGCTTATTGCCTGAAAGATATAGATTATATTAACAATATTTTCAGTGACAATGCCTTGATCATTATCGGTCGTGTTCTAAAAGAAAATCCTGATCCTGAAAAACGCTTTGATTTTGGTCAAAAAATCCAATATAACCGCTATTCTAAACAGGATTTTATTACCAATCTAAGAAGAGCTTTTAATTCCAATGAATTTATTCATATTCAGTTTGATGAAACTAATGTTAAGCGAGCAGAAAAAGATCCTGTTTACGGGATTCAATTAAAACAGCATTATAACTCCAGTTCATACCATGATAAAGGTTATCTGTTTTTGATGATTGATTTGAAAAACGAAAAAGAGCCTAAAATCTATGTTCGCTCCTGGCAACCGGAAAAGAATCCGGACGGATCAATCCTGGGGCTGGATGATTTTAGATTTTAGCAGTTGTGCGAATATCCTTGTTTTCAATGTTTGTTTCTCGCAAAGAACGCCAAGGACGCAAAGAAGAAGATAATTATGCAAACATCCTTATTTGCAACCTGTTTTTCTCGCAAAGGACGCCAAGAGCGCAAAGAAGACAACAAGTAGCTTGCTCATCTAATTTTTTTCTTGACAAATTATATAAATAAGTGTTTCAAAGAATAAGGAGGATTTATGAAGAGAATGATTTTGATTTTACTGATGGCTTTCAGTTTATATGGTCTGTTTGCCAATGATATGATTATCACTTCTGATTTTACAGAAGATATGATGGATTTAACTAACCAGAAAGAACCCCGCAGAAATATCAATGATGAACTTTGCGCCTTGATCAAGATATCGACAGCTCTGACAAATCTGAACTTTCCTGACAGGGATATTACTGATGTTGTACAAAAAGAAGGTGAAGTTTGGCTTTATGTTACTGCCGGAAAGAAATATTTGAGTATTACCAAATCAGGATTTGCCAAATTTGAATATTCAATTCCGATCCGTATGGAAAGCGGACGGGTGTATAAAATTAAGCTGGAGCAGAAAGCAAAAGGTTTTGACAATCTGCTGAAAGACACTTACAATCTCAGTTTTTCATTTAATGAGAATGATGTGTTTATCATTCAAAACAATGATACCCAGATCAAAGCGATGGGTAACAGTGCTCGCTTTAAATTGGCAAAAGGAAAATATACATTTAAATTTGCGAAAAAGGGTTTTAAAGATATCACCAAAGAAATCAATCTGACGAAAGACCATTATGAAGAAATTAGCATGGAAGCAGGTAATTCCAATACCCGTTTCAAACTGCCAGCCCTGGTGATTATCAATGCCCAACCAGCTCAGGCTGATATCTACATCGACAATCAGAGAATAGGGCTTACGCCTTTTCAGGGGGAAATCCTGGCTGGTGACCACCAGTTAATGATACAACATCCGCTCTATGAGACCTATGCCGCCAACTTCAAGGTCGAAGAAGGTCAGTCCCTGACTTTACCCGAAATCAAACTCATCAGCAAGTTTGCTTTTCTGACCCTGACTTCCAATCCTTCACAGGCAGATGTTTTCGTAGATGATAAGCTTTTGGGTAAGACACCCCTGACCGATAAGGAAATTCCTTCTGACTCCAAACAGCTGAAACTGGTTTATCCTTTGTACAAGGATTATCTTGAAACACTGACTTTGAAAGACCAGGATAAGAAAAGTATCAATGCCATGATGGAACAGAACTATGGTGAAATCAGCATCAGCAGTAAACCGGAAGAAGGCGCTGCTGTGTATCTGAACAATGAAAAGATAGGGGAAACACCCATCAGTAAACTTAAACTCATCCCAGGTATCTACTCATTCAGAATTCAGAAAAATATGTGGATGGATGATGAATTTATGGCTCAGGTAGAAAATAGAAAACACTCCGAAAAAACGATAGTTCTCAATAAAAACTACTCGGTTCTTGATATTCTGGCTGAAAATTCGGATATTTATATTGATAATGTAATGAAAGGTAAAAATCATGCACAGGCTCAGCTGGTACCCGGGACTTATCAGATAAGAGCCAAAAGAGACCGCTTTTATGATGACACCCGTGAATATAAGGCTTTTATCGGAAAAGATGAACAAATTGAGCTTCAGCCCCAGCCGATTATGGGCTCTGTCTCTGTCATGACCGATCCTAAAGAAACTCAGGGTGCCTCGGTTTTTATCAATAATATCAAACAGGATAAGACCAGTCCGGCAGTGATTCCTTTGCAGATTGGGGAATATGATGTCAGAGTCTCATTCCCCGGTTATGTGGATAAAAGTGAAAAAGTGCTGGTAACAGAAGCAGAAAGCAAACCAGTCAATTTCTCTCTGCAAATTAAAAATGTGAAGTATCTGAACCGTGCCAGTGCCTGGAAAACCCAGCAGAAAGCAGGTCTGATTTCTGCTCTGGCTTGTGTGCTTGCATCCGGTTATTTTGCTTATGCCGGTTATTCTGATTATGATGCCTATCAATCAGCCTCAACCTCTGCAAAAGCTGATTCGTTTTATGAGAGTTCACTAAAAAATGATAAAAACCGAAATATCTGTCTGAGCCTGTCTGCTGTTTCTCTTGTTTATTATGGCTTTGCCAGATACAGAGAAAATGCCAATATGAAGTATTATCATGAGAAATAAGGAATCGTTCCGTACAACAATCATCCCTGATTGTTTTTCAGGGTGTGTTCGTCCGTAAGACAAGCTACCAGCTTGTTATTTTGCAAATAGCCAGCTCATATAATCATAGTGTGAAAAATGACAGAATTCCGACGAATTTATTAATAGTTTGTAGGGATTTGCGAAATGGAGTGAAGCATTCCCCTCCCGTGGAGAGTTTGTGCAATAACAAGAGTTCCATAGGAACGACCGAACGGTAGCCAGACGCGGAAGCGTCTGGTATATAGTGTGTTACAAAACAAGCGCCGTAGGTGCGACATATTAAAACTTGTATTATTGTACAGTCATTTTACGACTAGCCTGTTTAATCGGTGACACCTACGGTGCCGGATTCGTATTCATCGACATATCCAGACGCTGCCGCATCTGGCTACCATTCGAAAACACCTACGGTG
>JAGOCT010000150.1 GCA_017998585.1 Candidatus Cloacimonadota bacterium
GTATAAGAAAGACCTGTTCTGCGGCCTTTCATTTGTTTTCTGTATTTTACTTTTTTTGGTGCTAACATGATTAAATCTCCCTGCTTAAGATATCACCTTTGTAGATCCAAACTTTTATACCGATAATACCATAGGTAGTTAAAGATTCTACAATTGCAAAATCTATATCAGCACGTAAAGTTTGTAAAGGTGTACGTCCTTGCTGATAGCGTTCTGTACGAGCCATTTCTGCACCGCCAAGACGACCTGAACACTGAACTTTGATTCCTAATGCACCGTCTTTCAGGGCATTACGAATAGCAAATTTCATGGCACGACGGAAAGAAACACGTTCTTGTAACTGACGGGCAACTTCTTCACCGACTAAACGTGCATCCAACCAGACTTTTTTGATTTCGTTGATATTGATAAAAACAGTGATTTGACTTTCACGGTTTTTATTGATCATATGAGCGATTTCAGTTCTCAAAGTGTCAATTGCTTCACCTTTACGGCCAATAACCTGACCTGGTCTTGCGGTGTGAATATCAATGTTGATTGAGTTCGTTTTGCGGGCGATAGTCACTTTAGAGATCATAGCGCCTTTTAAACGATTCTTGATATATTTTTTAATCGTTAAGTCTTCATGTAAATTCTGGATATATTCATTGCCTTCACTGTACCAGACAGACTGATGAGATTTATTGATACCAAGGCGAAATAAATTAGGATTAATCTTTTGTCCCAAAGGATCCCCCTATTCTTTTTCTGCGATGCCGACTGTGATGTGGCATGTTTGTTTTCTGATTACAGTTGCACGGCCCTGAGCACGGGGAAGAAATCTTTTCATCACTGTTCCTTCATTAGCAAAGGCTTTATCCACAATCATACTGTCCATATCTGCTTTCCCGTTTTTCTGGGTTGCATTTGCGATAGCAGAGTTGAGTAATTTAGCAATACTTTTAGCCATTCTCTTAGTTGAAAAGAGAAGTATTTTTTGAGCTTCATTCACATTCTTGCCACGAATCATATCAAGTACAAGTCTTGCTTTACGTGCTGATCCGCGATGATTGTTTAATTTAGCTACTGCTTCTAATCTTGGTTCCATCCCTGTACTCCTTATTTACCGACTTTTTTCTTTTTCTCTTTATGTCCGCGATAAGTACGGGTAGGAGAGAATTCACCTAATTTATGACCAACCATGTTTTCAGTCACGTAAACTGGAACGAACTTTTTACCATTATGAACTGCAAAGGTATGACCGATGAATTCAGGAATAACGGTAGATCTTCTTGACCATGTTTTAACGACTGTTTTTTTATTTTCTTCGTTAAGAACAACGATTTTTTTCATTAAATGATCGTCAACGAAAGGTCCTTTTTTAATTGAACGAGCCATATTATCTCCTATTTTTTCACTTTCGCTTTAATAATATACTTGTTAGAGTATTTTTTACGGTTACGGGTTTTACCACCTTTAGCTGGTTTACCCCATGGTGAAACAGGGTGACCACCACCGGAAGTTCTACCTTCACCACCACCCATTGGGTGATCTACTGGATTCATTACAACACCACGCACTTTAGGACGACGACCCATCCAACGAGTACGACCCGCTTTACCAAGCCAGATAATATTGTGTTCAATATTACTAACCTGACCGATGGTTGCATAACATTCTTTACGAACTAAGTGAACATCACCAGAAGGCATTTTAACATGAACGTAGTTACCTTCTTTAGCCAGAACCTGAGCAAAACAACCTGCAGCACGGCAAAGTTGAGCGCCCTTATTCATGGTAAATTCGATGTTATGAATCGTAGTTCCGAGTGGAATTTGTTCCAATGGTAAAGCATTACCTGGTAAAATAGGAGCATTTGGACCGGAAAGCAGTTTATCACCTACTTTAAGACCAACCGGAGCGATGATATATCTTTTTTCACCGTCAACGTAATGCAATAAAGCAATACGAGCAGTACGGTTTGGATCGTATTCAATAGCAGCGACATTAGCAGGAACGCCATGTTTGTTTCTTTTGAAATCGATCATACGATAGAATCTTTTATGTCCGCCGCCTCTTCTGCGACTGGTAATACGACCTTGATTATTTCGACCTGCTGTTTTAGGTAAAGCTTCGATCAAAGATTTTTCAGGCGTTGTTTTAGTAATTTCTTCAAATGTGTACCCTGTACGATGTCTCATCGTAGGGGTAGTTGGTTTATATTTTTTGATTCCCATTTTTAAACTCCTGCCTTAGATCTCAAAATCTGCAATGGTCTGACCGCTTTTAACTGTAACAATTGCTTTTTTCCAATCAGCGCGTTTACCTTCAAAGCGACCCATTCTTTTTGGCTTTCCAGCCATACGAATGGTATTAACATCGATTACATCTACAGAGAAGATTTTTTCTACTGCTTTTTTGATCTCAATTTTGTTGGCATTGATGCTTACTTTAAATGTATAGGCATTCTGAACAGTCTGAGCCTGAGTAGATTTCTCTGTAAACATTGGGGTTATGATTATTTCTCTTGGATTTTTCATTTTACAAATACCTCCACTGCTTTATTTAATGCATCTTCAGTTAAAATGAGGTATTTACAGTTTAATACTTCATAAGCGTAAAGACCATCAGCACGATCCATTTTTACCTGTGGGATATTGTTAAATGATTTTATAATATTGTGATCGGTACCATTGATTACTAATAATTTTTTGCCTTTTTCTGGAGCGATTTTATTTATTAATTCAATCGCAACTTTTGTAGAAGGCTGGTCAAATTTTATAGATTCAATAATGATCACCTGTTGTTCATTTGCTTTATGAGTTAAAGCTAATTTAAGTGCAAGTCTTTTTTTCTTAACCGGGATTGGAGAATACCAATCTTTTGGCTGAATAGCAAATGCCATACCACCACCGCGTCTTATAGGGGTACGTAAGTTACCTACGCGTGCATTACCAGCAGTTCCTTTTTGTTTGAATAATTTACGGGTACTGCCTTGCACATCGCTACGACCTTTTTTACCCACTGTACCTTGTCTTTGATTCTGAAGATACATTTTGATTACTTCATAAAGAAGTGATTTTGGGTTATTGCATGATGCAGCGAAAAGTGAATCTGGTAATTGGACGGTTCCAACTTTTTCACCGTTTGCTGAATATTTTATTGCTTCTATCATTGATTCACCTCTTATTATTTGCTCATTAAAACGAGTCCGTTACGATGACCAGGTATTGCACCTTTGATCATAACCAGATTGCGTTCTTTGTCAACTTTGACGATTTTAAGGTTTTTGACAGTAATACGATCAACGCCCATGTGTCCAGCCATTTTCACGCCTTTTAACACACGTGAAGGTTGAGCACACTGACCAATTGAACCACCACCACGGAAACTTTCGTGCACACCGTGACTCTGTTCAAAGCCTCTGAAATTATGGCGTTTCATCACACCTGCATAACCTCTACCTTTAGAAGTTCCAATGATATTTACAATTTCATTTTCCTGGAATAATCCAAGATCCAAAACCTGACCTTCATTGAATTCTTCAATTTCGTCGATTCTGAATTCACGTAAATAACGATAAGCTTTTGAATTGCGTTTTTTAAAGTGACCTAATACAGGTTTTTTTACTTTTCTTTCAGCTATTTCTTCAAATCCTAACTGAATCGCATTGTAACCGTCTGTAGCAACAGTTTTTTTCTGAACGACCACACATGGGCCCATCTGAAGAACTGTTACTGGAATTACTTTACCATTCTGATCAAAAATCTGAGTCATAGCAATTTTTTTTCCGATTAAACCGAACATTTCCTATTCCTCCTACACCTTGATTTCCACATGAACACCTGCAGGAAGATTTAATTTCTTCAAAGCAGTTGTAGTTTGTGGGGTTGCATTGATGATGTCGATCATTCTTTTATGAACCAGCATTTCGTACTGATCACGGGCTTTACGGTTCACGTGAGGTGATCTTAAGATAGTGTAAAGAGTGCGTTCTGTTGGAAGTGGAATAGGACCAACAATTTTAGCACCTGTGTCACGGGTATTTTTCACAATTTCAGCAACTGATTTATCTAATAAACGATAATCATACGCTTTTAATCTGATTCTGATGCGATTGGTTTTATCTGCTTTACTCATGTTGCCTCCCTTATGCAATCACTTCGCCAACAACGCCAGCACCGATGGTACGACCACCTTCACGGATTGCAAAACGAAGTCCCTGTTCCATCGCGATAGGTGTGATTAATTCGCCACTGATGGTTACATTGTCACCAGGCATAATCATTTCAACACCTTCTGGCAGGTTTAAGGTTCCGGTAACGTCAGTTGTACGGAAGTAGAACTGAGGGCGATAGCCGTTGAAGAATGGTTTATGACGTCCACCTTCGCCAGCGGTCAGGATATAAGTTTCGCCTCTGAATTTGGTATGAGGGGTAATTGATTTTGGTTTTGCAAGTACCATACCGCGTTCAATGTCATTCTTACCAATACCACGAAGCAGAACACCAATGTTGTCACCCGCTTCAGCCTGATCCATCACTTTACGGAACATTTCGATACCAGTACAAACAGTTTCAACTGTATCTTTGATACCAATACGTTCAACTTTGTCATTCAGTTTAAGAACGCCACGTTCCACACGACCAGTAGCAACAGTACCACGGCCAGGGATTGAGAAAACGTCTTCAACTGGCATTAAAAAAGCTTTGTCTTTGTCACGTTCAGGAAGTGGAATGTAAGTATCAACCTGATCCATTAATGCCTGAATTTGAGCTTCACCTTCAGGATCGCCATTCAAACCTTTTAATGCAGAGCCCTTAATTACAGGGATATCATCGCCAGGGAAACCGTATTTGCTTAAAAGTTCACGAACTTCAAGCTCAACTAATTCCAATAATTCAGGATCATCGACTAAGTCGCATTTGTTTAAAAATACAACCATAGCTGGAACGCCAACCTGTTTTGCAAGCAGGATGTGTTCACGAGTCTGAGGCATAGGGCCATCAGCCGCAGATACAACAAGAATAGCACCGTCCATCTGAGCAGCACCAGTGATCATGTTTTTTACATAGTCAGCGTGGCCTGGGCAGTCAACGTGTGCATAGTGGCGGGATTCAGTCTGGTATTCAACGTGTGCAGTTGCAATCGTGATACCTCTTTCTTTTTCTTCCGGAGCATTATCAATACTGTCGAAAGCTGTTCCTTATACACATCTCCGAGCCCACGAGACCGTACTAGAA
>JAGOCT010000151.1 GCA_017998585.1 Candidatus Cloacimonadota bacterium
GTACAGATTGTCTCAATCCCCTAAGTCGGGTCAATTCAATTCTGATAAGTCGGTACCTGAATCAATTAAGGTGCTATTTATTTAGGTCTCAATCCCCTAAGTCGGGTCAATTCAATTCTGATGTAGAATGGAATTTAATACAGTTATTTGGAAGAATAACAGTCTCAATCCCCTAAGTCGGGTCAATTCAATTCTGATAGCACCCTTCTCAACATGGCTCTGGAAGGGGCAAAAAACAGCACTTTTTCGCAATGATTGGTTTTGACTCAGGTGTAGGATATAGGTATAACACCTCGCCTATGTCTAAAAGCTTGAAAAATAGTGCTTTATAAAATTCGCAATGATTTTGAAGCCAGATTTTGTAAGTGATTGATAAATGAGCTGTTACAAAAAATGCTGATTTTTAAGCAAATCATTGCAGATTGGGTGGAAAAAAAAGAGACAAAAACACGTCTATAATGCTGATTAGATCTGAAGTAAAAAATATAGTATTGCAGAAAAATTGTCAAGGATTTTTTTTTATTTTATAATTTTGATAAGGAGACAGTCCAAAATAGACAGCTTGTCATCGAAAGTAGTCCTGCAATCTATGAGAAAAGTGAGCTGTTTAAACAAATATATCTGTTTCTCTGACAATCCGTACTACTTCTACAAGCAAGATGCTTGTAGTACGAGAAAACTGAATCTACAAGCAAGATGCTTGTAGTACGGAAAACTAAATCTACAAGCAAGATGCTCGTAGTACGGAAAACTGAATCTACAAGCAAGATGCTTGTAGTACGGAAAGCTGAATCTACAAGCAAGATGCTTGCAGTACGGAAAGCGAATCTACAAGCAAGATGCTTGTAGTACGAGAAAACTGAATCTACAAGCAAGATGCTTGTAGTACGAAATTCTTTTCTCCGCTTCTCCGCGACTCCGCGTGAGTCTAATGTTAGCAAGATGCTTGTAGTACGAAATTCTTTTCTCCGCTTCTCCGCGACTCCGCGTGAGTCTAATGTTAGCAAGATGCTTGTAGTACGGTTATTTAAAGGGCAAGCGCAAGGCTTGCCCTACAACTCTTATTTGAATAGTTTATGGGATGTTTGTTATTTTGTCCATTTAGAGACGATAGCTTTAATTTCTCCATTTTTGTGCATGAGTTCGATTTGATTTTTTAGTTTAGTTTTAAAATCATTTTTAAAAGGGAATTTATTGTCTTTTTTTGTAAAACTGAGGAATGCTGCTTCTTTTGAGACAACAGCAGAGGGCACTATTTTACCGGAAGTTTCTTTGAGCTCGCCGGATGAGCGCAGTTTTTTCAAGTCATACTCAATTGCAATTCTGTCATTGAGATAGGCATCGAAACGGTTGAGATTGAGCTTTAGGATATTGGTCTTATTGTCTTTGCCTTCATCGATTGTAAACTTATTTTTGATGTCTTCTTTGATGATAGCAAAACCGGTATTGATTCCGATTTTTTTCCCATAGAAATTGTAAGGCCAGTCTTTTAATGTGCTTGCATTTGACTCTTTCACAAAGGCAACCACTTCTTCTTCAAACAGTTTGATGTCATAATCCATCCAAGGCCGGTCTTTTGGCCGGTAGTATGGTGGAAACATCGCAATTCCTTCTCCCGTTTCAATCATTGACAAGGCGCTTTTCCATGGTACGGCTTGAATTGTAACCTCATAATCAGGTAAACTTTTTAATGCAGATTTGATAATATCCACATAGATACCTTTTGCCACATTTGCCTCCATATAGCTGTATGGAGGATAGCCCTTATCACAGTAAATTGTAACTTTCTGTGCGCTAAACAAATTGATGAGTACACAACTCAACAGGATCATCATGATGATAGATCTTTTCATTTCACCCTCTTTAATTTTATTATGAATAATACACTTTTTCAAGACCTTTGTCAATTAAAATTTATTGTTTTGAAATACTTGACTTATTTTGTGTTATACATAATATGACTCAAGAGAAGAGATACGGAGGCATCTATGAATAAGCAACTGCTGAAAATGCTTAGCTTTATGATGATCATTTTATTGCTTTTGGCATTGGGAGCATGTCAAAAAAAAGAGACACCTGAAGATGTTCAGAATGATTTTTCTGAATTGCCAGAAAGAGAAAATGTAGAACCACAGAATGATGAACAAATCACTGTGGAACAGGCGGTTTTTAAAGCGCTTGACAAGCTGTCAATCAGTCCCAAGGATATTACGAAATTACAGAAAGAAGATGGAATCTATTTTTATATTCCTTTGGATAAAACAAAAGAGATTGATTTGTATTTTGCAGATATGGTGATGATTGGTCAGATTGAGCTGACAGGTTCACAGATTTCTGAATCAATCAGAGATGAAAATAGTAAAGTAATTCGAGAGTTTTATGATAAAGTACACAAGCAAAACTATGTTGTTGAAATTTATTACTCTGATGTAAAACCTGGCTTCGAGCCAAGTGAGCGTAAATCAAAAGTGGCTTATCTTGCCGTGATTGTAGATGATTTTGGCAATTATGGGTCTGGCTTGCTGGATGAATTTGCCGACAGTGATCCCGCCATTACATTTGCAGTGATTCCTGGCCTGCCTCACAGTAAAATAGCCATGCAAAAAGCATTGGATAAAGGACATGAAGTTATTGTTCATATTCCGATGCAGGCAGATAACCCCAAAGCAAATCCTGGGAAAAATGCGATTCTGGAAACGATGGGGCATGATGAAATTGTCAGCCTGATGAATTCCTATTTCAAAGAATTACCTTATGCTGTCGGCGCTAACCAGCACATGGGCAGTAAAATATCTGCCAATAAAAAGCTGATGGAAGCGGTTTTATCCGTTATTGATCAGAAAAAACTCTTTTTTATCGATAGCAAAACGACCGCACGTTCAGTCGCCTATAAAACGGCATTAGAAATGAATATCCCCTCTGCTGAACGTAACTTGTTTCTGGATGCCCCAGCAAATTCTGATGAAATTATTGAACAAAGACTGAATGATCTGAAAAAATTAAAAGAAAGTCACGGGAAAGCACTCGTGATTACCCATTGTCATGATAAATCCAGACTGGATAGACTGAACCGATTTATACAGGAAGCTGAAAATATGGGATTTGAACTGGTACCCGTATCCAAATATGTCGCATTAGAACCGGATATATTTTAATCGTAGTACAAATTAAAAGTTAGCTATTATCCCTATTGCGAGCATCCTGTTTGCAGAAAAGAATTTGCTACAAGTAAAATGCATGTCGTACCGGATAAAAAGGAGTAAAAATGAAACAAATAGATCTTGTTATTTACAATATTAAGGAATTAATCAGTCTTCAAGGACCTAATCGTCCACGTTGTGGAGCTGAAATGAGTGAACTGGGAATCATGAATCAGGTAAGTATTGCTGTTCATGAAGGAAAGATTTTGGAAATCGGAGATAATGACAGTATTCAGCAGAAATACGCTGCCAGCGAAATGATTGATGCAAGTGATTGTGTTGTTATGCCTGGTTTTGTAGATCCTCATACGCATCCGGTCTTTGTCAATACCAGAGAAAATGAATTTGAAATGCGAATTATGGGAAAGACTTACGTGGAGATTTCTCAGTCTGGTGGCGGAATCTTGTCCAGTATCAGAGCGGTCAGACAAGCCAGTGAAGCAGAATTATTTGAACTGGCAAAGAAGAGAATAAATCGAATGATTGAGTGTGGTACAACGGCTATTGAAGCCAAAAGTGGATATGGGCTTAGTACCGAATCTGAACTTAAAATGCTCCGTGTCATTAAGCGTTTACAGGAAGAAATGCCGATTGATATCGCAGTTACTTTTATGGGAGCGCATGAAATTCCTCAGGAATATCGTCAGGATCGTGAAGCCTATATACGACTGATGGAAGAAGAAATGATGCCACAGGTCAAGGCTGCCGGTTTAGCTGAGTATGTGGATATTTTTACCGAAGCTCATGTTTATAGCGTAGCAGAATCCAGACGTATTTTGAAAAAAGCCAAAGAATTAGGTTTTAAACTGAGAATGCATGCCGATGAAATCGAAGCAATCGGTGGTGCTGAATTAGCCGGTGAACTCAATGCCGTTTCAGCTGATCATCTCGGCGCTTGCTCGGATCAGGGGATTCAGGCAATGAAAAAAGGCGGAACAATCGCCACACTTTTGCCAGCCACTCTTTTTAGTTTACGCTCAAAATCTTATGCGCGTGCCAGAGATATGATTGCACAGGAATTGCCGGTTGCTATTGCATCTGACTACAATCCAGGCTCTTGTAATTGCGATAATATGCAGTTTGTAATCTCTCTTTCTTGCCTGCAAATGGGTATGACGCCGGCTGAAGCGATTTGTGCTGCGACATTCAATGCGGCTTGTGCCATTGAAAAAAACGATTATATCGGCAGTATTGAAGCAGGTAAACAGGCAGACATTTTAATCATGGATATTCCGTCATACCGCTTTATCCCTTATCATTTTGGCTCAAACAATGTGAAAAGGGTGATTAAAAAAGGTAAAACCTTATTTGAACGTCATAGCTGATAAACTGATCTCCTGGTTTAACGCCTCTCAACGAGATTTGCCATGGAGATTATATAAAAATCCTTATCATACCTGGGTTTCTGAAATTATGCTTCAACAAACCCAGGTAAAAACAGTTATCCCTTATTTCCAACGTTTTATCGAACGTTTCCCTGATTATGAAAGCCTTGCTGCTACCTCATTAGAGGAAATGCTGATTTACTGGCAAGGACTGGGATACTACAAAAGAGCTGAAAATTTGCATAAAGCCGCCCGATATTTAGTTCAAAAGCAAATGCCGATACCTCAAACTTATGAGAAATGGCTGGAATTACCTGGTATTGGAGATTATATCGCCTCTGCCATCTGTGCGATTGCGTATGATCAGAAAATTGCGGTTGTGGATGGGAATGTACTGAGAGTCTTATCGCGTCTGTTTGCAATGGATTATAATATTGCTGAACCAAAAAACAGAAGGTATTTTAAAGCAGTACTGGAAACAATACTGCCAGAAAAGAACAACCGTTTCTTTTCCCAGGCAATGATGGAATTAGGTGCTCTTGTTTGCAGAAGTCAGAACCCAGACTGTGACATTTGCCCGTTGGCAGAGCATTGTCAGGCATTTCACAGACAGCAGACAACACTTTATCCGATTAGTATAAAAACAGT
>JAGOCT010000152.1 GCA_017998585.1 Candidatus Cloacimonadota bacterium
TAAAGTGGCAACGATTAGTCTCCTTAATGAAAATAAAAATATGGATCAATACCGAAATGAACAACCTTTTGAGTTTGAAGGTATTCCTGTCTGGATTACTTATCATCCTTCCGCGCTTTTAAGAAATCCAGATCTCAAAAAATTAGCTTGGGTTGATTTACAGAAATTTAGAGATTTTGTAATTGATAAGAAAATAGTGTAAATTTTAAAGACAGAGGATAAATGGCTGAGTCTATTGAAAGAATGTTACCTAATGATATAAATGCTGAAGCGGCTGTACTGTCTGCGATGATGATTGATAATAATTCTGTTGCAAAAGTATTAGAATTGGTACGTGAAAATCATTTTTACAAAAATTCACATAAAGTCATCTTTCGAGCAATTTCAGACTTGTTTGAGAGAAACATTGAAGTCGATATTATCACTTTGATTCATCGGCTTGAAGAAAAGAGTGAACTGGAGAAGATAGGCGGAAAGCTATATATCAATGAACTGTCTGATATTGTTTTAAGTAGTGCAAATGTTGAGTTTCATGCTCAGATCGTTCTTGAAAAAGCCTTATTGAGAGACTTGATAACGACTTCTAATCAAATTATTCAGAGTTGTTACAATCCAGAAGGTCCTATCAATGAAATCGTTGACCGAGCTGAACAGGAAATTTTCAAAATAGCAGAAATGCCTAATAACCGTTCATTTACAAAAGTCAGCAAGATCATTCCTGAAACGCTAAGAAATATCGAAGAAGTCGCAAAAACCAGAAAAAGTGTATTAGGGGTGGGCTCTGGTTTTGATGGTCTGGATAAAGTACTAGGCGGATTTAGGAAGGGTCAGCTTGTTATTCTGGCAGCCCGACCTGCAATGGGTAAAACCTCATTTGCTTTAAATATTGCTTTTAATGCAGCCATTCAGGATTTAAAAGTGGGCGTGTTTACACTGGAAATGGCCAGTGATGAATTGTTATTACGTATTTTCAGTAGTTATTCAGAAGTCAGTATGGATTCTATGATTAAGGGTTTTGGCATGGATCAGACCAAAATAGCCAGAATAAGCCAGGTTGCAGAAGTGTTAGGGACCAAAGATTTATTTATTGATGATACCGGCTCTATTACGGTAATGGATATCAGAGCTAAAGCCAGAAGGTTAAAAGCTGAAATTAAAGGACTTGATCTGATTATAATCGATTATCTTCAGTTAATGACTTCAAAAAGAAATATTGATAACAGACAGCAGGAAATTGCTGAAATATCCAGAGCTCTGAAAGTCTTGGCTAAAGAACTGGAAATACCCATTATTGCACTTTCACAGCTAAACCGTGGTTTGGAGTCACGAACAGATAAAAGACCGATGCTGTCTGACTTAAGAGAATCGGGAGCGATCGAACAGGATGCCGATATTGTGATGTTTATTTACAGGGATGATTATTACAACAAAGAATCAGAGAAACCTGGCATAGCCGAGATCATTATCGGTAAGAATCGTCATGGCGCTACAGGCTCTGTAGATCTGTTATTTCAAAAAGAATTTACAAAATTTAAGGATCTTGAACACAATGCCTTTTAGAAAAACTGTTGTAACAATAGGTGATTATATTATTTTTTCTTTTAAGGTTATTGAAGCGATCCCATTTGCAGTCAAGAGATCTTATGATATATTAAAACAGCTGAAGCGTATCGCATATGATTCAGTACCACTGATATTCATAACTTCTATTTTTACGGGTTTGGTTACTGCTTTGCAGGCATCCTATCAGACAAAGGGCTTCATCCCCAAGTACCTCATAGGTGTTTTGGTAGGTAAAACCACAATGACTGAGCTTGCTCCTGTTTTGACAGCTTTGGTTTTAACAGGGAGAATAGGTGCTTCAATCGCTGCTGAAATTGGAACGATGAGAGTTACTGAACAGATAGATGCACTGGATGTGATGGCTGTTAATCCATATCATTATTTGTACATGCCAAGAATTCTGGCAGGTTTAATATCTGTTCCCTTATTAACGGTTATTGCATTGTTTGTGAGTATCTTTTCATCTTTTATTTTTACCATATATTCTTATGATATGACATTCTATATGTTTTTTGAAAATATGAAAAATTATTTCATGCCCCTTGATTTATGGCTGGGGATTGCCAAAGCGGTCTGTTTTGGCTGGACAATCACTTCCATTGCCTGTTTTACTGGTATGAATACACAAAATGGGGCAGAAGGTGTTGGAAGAGTTACAACTGATACGGTTGTATATTCATCAATTGGTATATTGATGATGGACTTCATCGTAGCAAAATTATTATTCGGAGGAGTTGGAATATGAGAAGATTCTTAATGATCTTAATCGCGTTATCACTTTTATTGTCTGCTTGTTCAAAAGCAAAAACTGCTACTGATAAACCTGTTCAGGACTCAGTTTTAACTATTTATGCTTATGACAGTTTTGTAAGCTGGGGATTAGGTAAAGAAGCGATACCTGAGTTTGAACGTCAGAATAACTGTAAAGTAGAAATGGTAACAGCCGGTGATGCTGGAGCAATCTTGAATCGTCTGATTCTTGAAAAAGATCATCCAGTTGCAGACATTGCGATTGGCATTGATAACACATTTATGTATAAAGCCAAAGAAAAAGGTATTTTTGAATCATATAAACCAGCAAATATCAGTATGATAGACTCAGATTTGATATTTGATCCTGATTTTTATCTTACTCCTTATGATTATGGTTATTTTGCTTTTGTTTATGATTCAGAGAAGATTAAAACTCCTCCTGCATCATTTGAGGATTTGATTTCTAATAAAAATAAAGAGAAAATAATTTTGATAGATCCAAGAACATCAAGTCCTGGAAAAGGTCTTTTTTTATGGGTGATGGCACTTTATGGAACGGATGGATTTGAAAAATTCTGGCAAGGAATAAAAACTAAGACATTAACGACACCAGCAAGCTGGGATGAGGCATATAATGCGTTTATCGCAGGTGAAGCCAATATGGTGCTAAGTTACGCTACCAGTCCCGCTTTTCATTATGAATCAGATAAAACGACACGTTATAAAGCCTTTATCCCTAAAGAAGGTGGATTTAGACAGATTGAAGGTGCCGGTATTGTTAAAAATTGTGGGAATCCAGAATTAGCTAAAAAGTTTATTGAATACATGCTAACTGAGGATTTTCAAAAACATATTCCTACTACCCAATGGATGTATCCCGTATTAAAATCTGTTCAGTTGCCTGAAGGATTTAAATATTGTCCGATGCCTCAGAAAGATTTAACTAAAGAATTAAAAGAAGAACATCTCAAAGAAGAATGGATTGATAAATGGCTGAACATCATGAGCAAATAAGCTTCAGAGTAGTCCTCTATCAACCAGAAATACCTGCTAATACCGGTAACATCGGCAGATTATGTCTTGGGGCAAATGCAGAGTTACATATCATCAAACCGATGCGCTTTTTTCTTAATGACAAGTACTTAAAAAGAGCTGGACTCGATTACTGGGATCATGTTAAGTTATTTATGCATGATTCACTGGATGAACTGATAGCAAAATACCCTGAAAATCAGGTTTATTACTGTACGACCAAGTCAAAACAGTCTTATTCTGATTTTGTCTATAAAAAGGGGGATTTATTCGTTTTTGGGCCAGAATCCAGAGGTATTCCTGAGTCAATTCTGGGTGATAATGCAGAGCATTGTATCACGATCCCGATGCATCACGAAATTCGTTCAATCAATTTATCAAATTCGGTATCAATCATTCTTTATGAAGCGCTAAGACAAATAAATTTCGACTATTGATATTTTGTGTTAAAGAAAAAGGCATATCTGGATTCAGATATGCCTTTTTTGCTTGATGTTTTCAAATTCTTAGGTAAAAGAAAAAACCGCTTTTGCAAGCGGTTTATAATGGCGGGAGAGACGAGGCTCGAACTCGCGGCCTTCTGCGTGACAGGCAGACGTTCTGACCAACTGAACTACTCCCCCTAAAAAATATATCTGATTTTTGATCATTCTATTAATTCAAAGGAATTAATGGCGGGAGAGACGAGGCTCGAACTCGCGGCCTTCTGCGTGACAGGCAGACGTTCTGACCAACTGAACTACTCCCCCGCATACACACTATCATTTATAAATACATAAAAACTGAATATAGGTTTTCCTGTCAATCTTTTTTTTGAAAAAGACTTGCTGGATTCTATTCAGAATAAAATAACTTATTGAAAAACAGATGATAAGCAAAACAAAAAAAATAATGAAATCGAAAAAATAAAACTTAAAATGAGTAGAAAAAACTGTATCTTAGGAGAGATGTGATAAAAAAATGGTAAAAATGAGGTATTGTAAAAAAGATGAAAAACTTGAACCAAATAAAAAAAGCAGTCTTTCGACTGCTTTTAAACATAGAATACATTTTATTTAGAATTCTACTGATAAAACAGAGCTTAATTCGTAAACGCTGTCTGGATCTGGACCGAAGTATTCACCAGGCATTACGAAAGCACCTACTAATTTTACCGTGTATTTTTCAAACATTTTGTAGTTCATGCCTAAATCAATTTCAGTACCCATAGCAGTTTCACCATTTGAAGATTCTTCGATTGAGTTTAACATACCAGCAGCAAATTTAGCTTCTAATTTTTCATTCACAGGATATGAGTATTTGAAAACGACGCTCATTAAACCTTTTCCACCATTGTTGGCATCAAACCAGCCACCATTTACGCCATCATGAGCACCTGTGCCAAAGTATTCAAGACCATTCATATAGTAATTAGAGATAGTGTTGAACTGAGTAGTTGATTCAGGATCTGTACCATCATCACCGGAAGCATATAAGAAATTGATGCCTGGGACACCCATTTCTTTCATGTCATAAGAAGCATCAAGCGCTAAAGCAATACCCATATTGCTGACATCTTTTCCACCAGGCGCTTGTTTTGCATAAGAACCATAGTTTAATGCAAACATCGCATCTGCGGATAACGCATCCATACCGAAGGTAAAGAAAGGCATAAACCATAAATCCAGTAAAGCATCGTCTGCAACCGTTTTGTCTCTTTTAATAATGGTGTTTAAACCCCAAGCCATGTCATCATTGAGTTTATGGTCAAGATTGATTAAAAAACCATCACTGTCACGAGAGTTTAAACCATT
>JAGOCT010000153.1 GCA_017998585.1 Candidatus Cloacimonadota bacterium
CAGATGAGTTTGTATTCTGGAAATAACCTGATTTTTCAGTTGACATTTATGACCAGCCTGATAAAAGCTGGTCATGAGGTGTCATGAAAGAGATAGAAGCAAAGTGTATTCTCGTACCAAACAAAGGGCCTTCCAGCTGGTTTGGGATCAAATATAATTTTAATGTATATCGGGCTTGCCCGCATGGCTGTATTTACTGTGATTCCAGAAGTGAATGTTATCAGATAACGGATTTTAATGATATAGAAGCTAAAATCAATGCACCTGATTTGCTTGATAAAACGCTTGCCGGGAAACGAAAGAAATGTGTTTTAGGCACAGGGTCCATGAGTGACCCATACTTGCCTTTGGAAAAGGAAAGATGTTTAACACAAAAGTGTATCGAACAGGTGATTAAACACAAGTTCGGGCTTCATATCGTTACCAAAAGCAGTCTGATTGAAAGAGATTTGCCCTTATTTCAGGAATTTAAAGAGACTCATCTTTCCGTAGCAATTACTATTACCAGTGCTTTTGATGCGGTATCTGAGAAGATAGAACCTTATGCCCCTTTATCATCCAGACGATTTAAAACGATTGAAATACTAAGTCAGGCAGGGATTTTTACCGGAATATTAATGATGCCGATGTTACCCTTTATTTCAGATAATAAAAAAAATGTGCTTAGTATTATTCAAAAAGCGAAGGATGCAGGGGCATCTTACATATTCCCATGGTTTTCGGTTACTTTGCGTGACAGACAGAGAGAATACTTTTATCAGAAGCTGGATGAAATCTATCCTGGTTTAAAACGTCAGTATCAAATGAGATATAAAAATAATTATCATTGTGACTCTCCTAATGCTTCGGCATTATACGACTTTTTTTATGAGATGTGTGATAAATATCAGATCATATCCAAGATGGAACATTTGCCCTGGATCAATAATCCGGATTATTATTTAAAGAAAGGATAGATAATATGTCGTACCCCGTTATTGACTGCCATGCAGATACATTATCCAAACAGCTTCTTTTTCAAAAAAATCCTGCCTACTTATCATTGATAAAAATGAGAAACCCTGATTGTCAGCAGTTTTTGGAGATTACTCCGGAAAGAAGCAAGCAGGCAAATCTAAGAATCCAGACCCAGTCACTCTATATGCATCAGGTATTTATGGATAAACCATTGAAGTATGCATTGAAAATCATTGCTTTAGTTCAGCAGTTCATCAAAGAAAACCCAGAATTTTATCTGGTGAAGTCATTTGATCAGAATAACTGGGATGAGAAAATGGGCATCTTGTTATCCATAGAAGGGCTGGAAGTGATTGAAGAAAATCTCGATCTGATGGATGTATTTTATGAGCTGGGCGTGCGAATGATTGCACCAAACTGGAATCGACTGACTCCCTGGTTATCGCCGGTCACTGAAAACTCAGGAATGTTATCCAGAGGGATGGATTTAATCAAACAGCTTAACCAGATGAATGTCTTACTGGATGTTTCTCATTTATCTGATCAGTCTGTTTTTGATCTTGAGAAAGTCTATCAGGGTACGATTATTGCCTCTCATTCCAATATTAGAAATCTTACTTCTGAAAAAAGAAATCTGTCAGATGATCTCATAGAGATTATCAGAGAAAGACAAGGCTTGATTGGAATTAATTTTTATCCGGTTTTCTTACAATCGGAAATCAGTCATTTTAAAAAAAGATACTCAGATTTGTCTTTTACAGATCAGGTATTATACGATAAAGATTATCAGGCCTCTGATTTTACAGATACATATCCGGTCAGTTTCTTATGGATTCTGAATATACTGGAATATCTTGATAAAAAGAATGCGCTCGATTGTGTTTGTTTTGGTGCAGATTTTGATGGAATAGAGCAATACAGTCCGGGCCTTGAAAATCCAAGTGGATTTCCTGTACTGGAAAGCTTTTTAAGAAAAATTGGATGTGAAGAGACTTTGATAAAGAAAATATTCTTTGAAAATGCACTATCTGTTTTGAAAAGAGTGTTATAGTTTAAAAGAAAAGCCGTAAATCTGTATGAAATTGTAAATTAAACTTTTTCAGATTTACGGTATTATATTGATTAATTGTTTTCTGAGTTATTCTGGTTTTTTCTTGTATATTTTCTCAAGACTGAGTATCAATAAATAGAAAACCAACATGAAGATAAATATCCCCAGCATGCCTTTTCCCATGACACTGAGTGCCTGAAACATGACATCAACCGATTCGGGTGAGAAGGGTGTATTGGCAGTATTCATTTTTTTCTCCTATCGAATTAAAGCTAAAATCAGACCACCGGCAATCACTGAACCGATTTGGCCGGCTACATTGGCACTGGTTGCTGCCATTAAGAGGAAATTATGCGGATCTTCTTTTTGTCCCATTTTCTGAATCACTCTGGCAGACATTGGGAAGGCTGAAATACCAGCAGCTCCCACCATTGGATTTACTTTGTGTTTTAAAAAGAGATTCAGTAATTTGGCAAACATGACACCGCCTGCAGTATCGAATATAAAGGCGATTAAGCCAAGACCCAGAATAACCATTGTTTCAACCTGTAAGAATTTATCTGCAGTCATGGTAGAGGCGATGGTTAAACCTAGCAGAATCGTAACCAGATTTGCCAGTTCGTTTTGAGCTGATCTGGAAAGTCTTTCCAAAACACCACATTCTCTGAGCAGATTTCCAAACATTAAAAATCCAACTAATGCTACTGATGATGGTGCTACCAAACCAGCGATAATGGTAATCAGGATAGGGAAGAGGATTTTAACGGTTTGTGAGACTTCGTTGCTATTTGATCTCATTCTGATTTTACGTTCTTCTTTAGTGGTTAAAAGCTTTATAACAGGTGGCTGAATAATTGGTACAAGCGCCATGTAAGAATATGCGGCAACAGATATAGGCCCTAACAAATCCGGTGCAAAGCGGGAAGCAACATATATTGATGTTGGACCGTCTGCGGCACCAATAATACCAATGGATGCAGCCTGTTTCAGGCTAAAACCAAAGAGAGTTGCAGAAGTCATGGTAAAGAAGATACCAAACTGAGCTGCTGCACCAAACAATAACATAAAGGGATTTTTTAATAAAACAGAAAAATCAATCATTGCGCCGATGGCGATGAATATGAGTAATGGAAATAACTCATTGGCAATACCGGCTTTGAATAAAAAGGTTAAGACTCCATGCTCACCTATAGCTGCTGAAAAGGGGATATTGGCTAAAATTGTGCCAAATCCGATAGGCAGCAGTAATGCTGGTTCATAATCTTTTTTTATTGCTAAGTAGATTAGAATACCGGCAATTACCAGCATCGTTATTTGACCAGGCGTGATATTAACGATACCTTCAACTAACTGTTCCATAATGCTCCTTATTATACTTATCTTTTTGAAGTCAGATTATTTTTAAATAGAAAATCTGTAAAGCACTAATTCAATAAATCAAAAACAAGAAGAGCTTACTCTTTAGATTGAAATGGAATGATATGAAGATTTTGCAGAAAAAACATCATGATAAAGTAAAAGACAATCATAATGACAAGACTCAAAATTAGTGATATATAAAATCCAAATCCTTTTTTCAGCAGAAGCGGAAGGCAGATAAAGAAGGATAGTGACGGAATCACTAAATAGAATATGTCGATTGATAAACGGCTGATCAACTTAATATCTTTCGTGTCCAGGTACAACCAGATAATGCTCAAAACAGACAGTAAGGGAACAGATGCCAGAATACTCCCTGCTATACTGCTTCTTTTACTGATTTCAGAAATAAGAGTGATTAAAATGGCTGATACAATCACTTTAATAAAGTAATACATAGAAACCTCCATAGAATATATGATAAGTGATTTGTTCTATAATCACATCTTTTTTTTGATTAACAAGTTAAAATAGATTTGATTTCAAGTATGAGAATGATTTTTTTAAAAATTAGTTGACTTTCATGCCTTAACATAAAAATTAACCATATTAAGGAGGACGAATGATCATAAATAAAAAATCAATCGTGTTAATTTCATTGATGCTACAGTTGATCGGCATCATGAGTCTTTATGCTCAACCGGTGAATGCTATTAGTGTTTTACCGCTGACTCATCATTTAAGTGAAGAAGAACAGGCACTTATGCCCTTGTGGACTGCTGGCAGAGAAAGAAGTACTCCACCGCTTGGACCAGTCAGACCTGTTGCAGAATTTGAACCGCTTACATCTGTATTAGTACGCTATCCATTAGGATTTCCGGTAAATTTGATTAAACAATTTGCAGAAGAAATTACCGTAGTCACTATTGTCGGTAGTGAATCAGTGAAAAATCAGGCAATTAGTGCATACAATGCTGCTCAGGTGAATATGGCTAACTGTAAATTCATGATTGGTGCTACCAACTCTTACTGGACAAGAGATTACGGTCCTTGGTTTGCATTTGATGGTAATAACCAGTTATCAGTCATTGATTTTACCTACAACCGTCCACGTCCTTTGGATGATGCTTTGATTCCGATTTATGCGACTTATGATACCTTAAGTTGTTACACGATGTCTATCTCACAGACCGGTGGTAATTACATGACAGATGGTATCAGCAAAGCAGCTTCTTCTCACATTGCCTATACCGAAAATGGTAATAATCAGACAAACGTTGACAATCAGATGCTTCAGTACTTAGGTGTTGAAGATTATCATGTCTTACAAGATCCAAATAATACTTATATCGACCATATCGATTGTTGGGGAAAATTCTTAGGTCCTGATAAAATATTAATTCGCTCAGTACCGACTTCCCATGCTCAGTACAATGCTTTAGAACAAATGGCTCAGTACTGGTCAAATCAGATGAGCTCTTATAACAGACCTTTCAGGGTTTACAGAGTCTATACACCTAACAATCAACCTTATACCAATTCTGTGATTTTAAACAATCGCGTTTTTGTGCCCATTATGAATAACAGTAATGATGCCGCTGCCTTGCAAACTTATCGTGATGCAATGCCTGGTTATACCATTATTGGGGTTTTAAATAGCAGCTCTACTCCATGGGAATCAACAGATGCTTTACATTGCCGTACTCATGAAATCCCTGATCGTAGAATGCTTTATATCAGTCATACACCATTAAGTTATGACCAAGATTTAA
>JAGOCT010000154.1 GCA_017998585.1 Candidatus Cloacimonadota bacterium
ATTATCCTGTGGAATTGGAGGCCATATAAATCCCTGTGATCATATTGATGAAGGAGACTTATGGCAAACCATTCTAAATGCTACAGTACGTGAATTGTATGAAGAGCTTGTTTTAGACTGCCAGTATCGTATTGAATTTAAAGGAATCATTTTTGAAGATGTAACGCATGTTGGCAGGGTGCATATTGGTTTTGTATTTGAAATTGTACCTGATTCTCTTGAAAAGATAGGTACTTCTGAAGAATTGGGAAATATACGAATGATGAATTTTGGAGAGATACAAAATGAAGAATTTGAATTATGGTCTTCACTTGCCTTGAAATTGCTGATTCCTGAGTAATGACCTTGTGCAACAAATCCGTACTACAAGCATCCTGCTTGTAGAAAAGTAAAGCTCTCGTACTACAAGCATCCTGCTTGTAGAAAAGTAAAGCTCTCGTACTACAAGCATCCTGCTTGTAGAAGACGCTGCAAACAAGATGTTCGCAGTACGGCAAAAGAAGATAAACAATCTGCAAGCTGGAAGCTCGCAGTACGGAAGAGAAAAGAAGCTCTCGTACTACAAGCATCCTGCTTGTAGAAAAACGCTGCAAACAAGATGTTCGCAGTACGGCAAAAGAAGATAAACAATCTGCAAGCTGGAAGCTCGCAGTACGGAAGAAGAATACAAACAATCTGCAAGCTGGAAGCTTGCAGTACGGAAGAGAAAAGAAGCTCTCGTACTACAAGCATCCAACCCCCGTACTACAAGCGTCCCGCTTGTAGAAATAGAAAACGCTGCAAACAAGATGTTCGCAGTACGGCAAAAGAAGAAAAACAAAGGAGGAAGAATGAATCGCTATGCTGTGCTAAGTGTCAGTGAACAGAGTATTCCTAATATTCTGTTTCTGAAGAAATTTGAGTCGGAATATGATTCCTTGTTGATCATTAGTTCAAAGGAAATGGAAGAATCCCAGAAATCGGATATTCTTTTAAATTTTACATCAAAAGAGAAAAGCACTCAGAAGATCATTGTGGATGCAAACGATTTTAATGATGTCTATTTAAAGCTTAGTCAGTGCTCTTTTAATATGTATGATCATTTTCGGGTTAATCTGACAGGTGGAACGAAGATGGGGAGTTTGGCAGTTTATGAATATTTTAGTCATTATGCAAATGCACGTCAATTCTATATCCCTTTTGGAAGGAATGAGTATTACATGATCAATCCGGGTAAGACCTCACACTATTCTGAATTGGATTATCGGCTTTCTGTGAATGAGTATCTTATGGCTTATGATACACGAATAACTTATGAGAGTTCCTTAGTCGCAGATCTTCAATGTGCAGACAAAATGTATGATGTATTTCAACAAGATGACTTTAAGGAAAATATTCAATTGTTATTGGAATTAAGAAAGAAGTTTATTCATGATAAAATTAATATCGAACATAGTGATTTGAAGTCATTTCTCACCAAAAAGAAAAGCTTTATCAAATTATTTGATACACATAAAAAGGATGCTTATGAATTTTTAGAGAGTCTTTACCGTTTAATCAACCTTATTTATCCCTTGTTTGATCAAAACCTTTCTTATAAATGGATTCAGTATCTGACAGGTGGCTGGTTTGAAGAGTATATATACCATCATATCCAATGCCTGAACTTAGATGATGCAAAGACTGGTTTTTGGGTTGAAAACAGTAAAGTGTCTAATGAGATTGATGTGGCGTTTACCAAAGATAATCGTTTGTATTTTATTGAGTGTAAAACCTCTCTAAAAACACGTGAAGGTCATATTGCCAATGAAACATTGTACAAGATAGATTCTTTAAGCAACCTGATGGGTCTGTCGAAGATAAAAGTTCTTTTTACACTGGATTCAGAAACGATTTCAAAAAGTACTGTAGCAGATAAAATTAAACAAATGAAAGTTAAAACATTGACAGGCAATGCCTTAAATCCTGAAAACATAGAAAATAATATGAGAATCATTTTTAATATGTAAAGAGGTCATTATGGAAAATTTAGGACTTATTGAACAGAAGTTAAATCAGCTGATATTAAATGAGGACATGGAAAATGCAACACTATTAGTAGATAACCTGTTTAAGTCTCATTTAGGAGACAATCAGTATCTGCTCTTTTGTAAAAGTGCTTATGCACGCCTTGGCAATACTGATCAGGTGATAAATTGCCTTAACTTGCTGATAAAAAACGATTTTAAGAATGATCGTTTTTATCATGAAAGAGCAATGATTTTCTATGATCAGGGCAAATATAACTTATTTGAGAAATCCATATTGAATGCCATTGACCTGAACCGTACGGAGTTTTCATACTATCAAACTTTAGTAAGGTTTTACAAAATGCGAAACCAGTATTTTGATGCAGTGACAGTCATGAAGTCTGCATACCGTGTAAATCCGACTGAAGAATGTAAGAAAGAGCTGGAAGTGTGTATTAGCCTTTTACAAAATGACACCATAGATAACACAGCATTAAATCCGATAAAACCAATTCAGAATAATTCAAAATTTGTGTTAAATGATCAGATGATAATGGATATGGTGAATCTGTTTTCAGGGAGAGAAAACGTTTATGCAAGGCAATGGAAAGATGATGATGGTAAATCAGGTTATGTGCCTGTTCGTGAACCGCTTACATTTTATGAAATGAAAAATCATTTGCTGGGAAAAAATACTCTGGGTGTTTATCAGCTTGATATAGCCAATCAGGTCAGATTTTTAGCAATTGATTTGGATGTGGCAAAATATGCCCAGAAACAATACCTTGAAAATATGAGATTTAAAGATTTTATTAATAAAGGTTTTAAAGAAATATGCAATCAGATTCGTTCAATTCTAAAGCATTTTGACATCCCTGTTTATTTTGAAAACAGCGGATTTAAAGGTTATCATGCGTGGATATTTCTAAATGAAAAAATAAATGCTAAGTTAGGTTTACTTTTTCTTAATAAACTCAAAACGTTTATTGAAGTGGGAAAATACCCTGTTCAGATTGAACTTTTTCCCAAACAATCTGCCTTAAATCCGGATCAGCTTGGTAATCTAATCAAGATCCCTATGGGTATTCACCTGAAAACAGGCAACCGATGCTGGTTTGTGAATGATGATAATAAAGTCATAGAAGATTATAGTGTCATTACTCAAATAAAACCATGTACAGTCGATAAAATCATCAATGCGCTAAATGAATGGAAGCATATTTTAGTTGATGTGAAATCTGAAAAAGAAGCTCCAGACAAATCAAATGAAAAAGAGAATGAACCTTATCAATTACCGGTGATTGAAAAGAAAGTTCAGTTGGAAACACATCCTGAATACCAGTGGCTGATTTCAAAATGTTTTGTGCTCAGACAGATTGTTGCAAAGATAGAAAACAGCTTTGAAATCAGTAATCAGGAACGCTTAACGCTGTCCTTTACACTTGGTCATTTGTCTAATGGTGCAGAAATCGTCAATATCTTACTTGGCAAGTGTATCAATGTTCCACCAGATGCATTTTTAAAAAGTAATTTCTCAGGGAATCCGGTTAGTTGTCCTAAAATCAGGGCAAGATTAACGACAATAGTCGAAAAGGAAAAATGTAACTGTCAGTTTTCTTCGCTTCTAAATTCATATCCAAATCCCTTATTACATTTGCAGGATCTAAATCAGAGAAATATTCCTGTTAGCCAGATCGATTCTGTCAAACTTATGAGACTGGTGGAAAATTATCTTAATAGCAAAAAGGAATATAACGAATTACGAAAATCGATTGAAAACCAGGAAAGAATTATCCTTGAGTATCTTGAACATGCCGGTATAGAAGAAATTGAGACCTCTTATGGTGTACTACAAATACAGGAAATCAATCAGAAAAAGCAACTAACCCTCAAACTGTGAAATTCTCGTGCTACAAGTATCAAATCCCGTACTACAAGCGTCCAACCCCCGTACTACAAGCATCCTGCTTGTAGAAATAGAAAATGCTGCAAACAAGATGTTCGCAGTACGGAAGAGAAGAAATCCCGTACTACAAGCATCATGCTTGTAGAAGCTGCAAACAAGATGTTCGCAGTACGAAAAGAGAAAAGCTCTCGTACTACAAGCGTCCCGCTTGTAGAAAAAACTCTGCAAGCTGGAAGCTTGCAGTACGGAAGAGAAGAAATCCCGTACTACAAGCATCCTGCTTGTAGAAGCTGCAAACAAGATGTTCGCAGTACGAAAGAGAAAAGAGAAAGGAGTTTTTAGGACATGAGCACTTTAGAGAAAAAGCCATATTACAAAAGAACCCTGCCACATTTTCAAGATGAAGGAATGACTTACTTCATCACTTTCAGACTTGCTTTTACTTTACCGGAAAACGTTTTACAAAAGATCAGGGTAAAAAGATTAGAATTTAATCAAATATTTGACAAATTGACTCATAAAGAAAAAATTGATATGCAAAAGGAATACTTTTATCAAAATATAATCTCTTTTGACGAATTGGTAGAAAAATACCAAAATCAAACAGATTGGATAAAAATCCCTGAAATTTCGGATATTATTCAATGTTCTCTTTTTTATCATGATGGCAAAAAATATGATTTGATTGCATTTACGCTAATGCCAAATCATGTTCATTTAATCCTTACGCCTTTGAAAAATATCAATCAAACGGATTATTCTATTTCTGGTATAATGCATTCGATTAAAAGTTATAGTGCAAAGAAATGTAATCAGATTCTCAAACAAGAAGGTCAATTCTGGTATCATGAAAATTTTGAACATACTATCAGGGATAATAATGATATGCAACGATGTTTAGACTATGTGATTAATAATCCTGTGAAAGCAGGTCTTGTAGAAGAATGGACTGATTGGAAATATACTTATGTCTCAAAAGAGTTTTGTTCTTAAATTCTGTATTACAAGCATCCAATCCCCGTACTACAAGCATCCAACCCCCGTACTACAAGCGTCCAACCCCCGTACTACAAGCGTCCCGCTTGTAGAAATAGAAAACGCTGCAAACAAGATGTTCGCAGTACGAAAGAGAAAAAGAGAGTTCCCGTACTACAAGCATCTTGCTTGTAGAAGCTGCAAACAAGATGTTCGCAGTACGAAAAGCATCCAACTCCGTACTACAA
>JAGOCT010000155.1 GCA_017998585.1 Candidatus Cloacimonadota bacterium
GGCAACATCATTGCTTTTTGTTTTACAAAAATGAGACTGCTAATATAAGCACCTGAAATTTTATAAAAAGTCAATAACTCAGGTGCTTATATATCTAATTTCTAACCACCTTCTGCTTTAAGTATTAAGCATTTATGATCATGATTTGTAAGTAAACAAACATAAGCGCTTTCATAATTTAATTCTACGTCATATCCTGCAGGGTGATTTAGTATATGATAAGCCTTTACTGGCTTGATTAGTTTTAACTGTATTGCACGACAAACAGATAAGTGATTTAATACACTTTGAAGAGTTAACAGACAATGAGATAAATTTTCATAAGCAATGGAAAAACGCTTGAGCAGTGCATGTACAAGCATCAAAAAAACAGAATAGGATGAAATACCCCTTTTTCTGAGTACAGGATATTCTTTTTTGTACTTCAGAGCATATCCTGCCAGATCTTTCTTGAAATGTAGATTAAGTCCTTGCCAAAGTTCTTTTGCTATCTGATTAATCTGGATAATGGAGATATTTTGCGTCTGAAGGTTTCGGTGATTTAGTTTTCTGCTTACACAAATTCTGCCTTGTTGATACCAGGCAACATGTAAATAGCCAATTTTCTTTGGATAGTCATGTTGATGCTTATTCATAAATACTATCATATCTATTCTCCTTATTATAATCTACTTTATTTTCATTTTAAAGCAAATTTATTTTCGAATAATTCTCATATCTATCCTGTAGAAAACCTTTTGATCAATAACTCACTACTTCCTGATCAATGTCTCCCAATTTAAAAAAGTAAAAAGAAATAAAGTAAGAATGCAATAGGCAAGCAGTAAAATAGTTAAGAGTTCTCTGTACTGATATTAATATCATTATGAACGGTAAGGTATTTCAAATTTTCTCAATTCACTCATTTTAGTTTTAAGTGATGCCTGGATAAGGCATGGGATTTTATCATAGAGCTTGTTTATATTTTGTGATTCAGCTCTCTTAATGACTTTAATGATGTTTGCAAACATTTCTAAATCTGATTAGAAACCAAACAAAAATGTAATTCAGATTGATTCAGTACTTGATTTTTTCAAGAAAAAATAACACCTTAGTTTCTTATATACTTTCGTATAAATATAAAGATATTTATTGTCATAATTAAAAAGCCTCCTTAACAGGAGGCTCTAACTATTTATCAAATTCAGATTACTTTACAGAATCATTGATTTCCTGTGAAAGTTTCATCAGATTTTGAACTTCTTCTTTGGTAAAAGATTTTGTAGAATTTGGTTTAATGATTGTTTGAATATCTGTATATTTAGCTTTAATAGTAGCGTACCATGGTTTTGATAAGATTTCTTGGTTCTCAATTTTATCAAAGTTATAGATAATACTTTCTAAAATACCTTTTTGATCAAGTATCTCAGTTTTTGGTGAAGAATAGTTGGTATTAATCAGAAAACAGATTCTGTTAAGTCCTTGAGTCCAGCCACCGATTTGAACTAAGGTGAGTAAGTCAAATTGTTGGGTTTCATATAAAGAAATTTCAATCTGATTTTTGTATTTATCGAGAGATATTTGCAGTTCTTCCCACTTATCTTGTTGTATTAAATTCAATAACTCATCAGATAATTTTTGGACATCTTCTTTCACTCCAATCAATTTAGAAAAATCAATCATTGAATTGGCAATTTCTGTCAGTTTACTTTTGTTTCTGGATTTGGTTGCAATAACGGCATCTGCAGTTAAATAACCAAGATAGTAAGAAGCTAAAAAGACATCACTGGTTTCATTTTTGTATTCAGTTTTTAGTGCTTTATCAAAGTCGGCTTTTTGTAAATTATCCAGCGTATTAAACAATTCAGCAAAAGAAGGGAGATAGAAATTTCTGAATTCCACTTTTACAGTTCCCTGAGGTTCATTTGCTTTCTCTTTTTTTGCACAGGCAAAGAGTAAGACAGACACCATCATCAGTATGAGTATTCTTTTCAACATATTTCCTCCAATTATGATCTTATTTTTGACAATATTACTAAAAATACGATATTGTGTCAATAAATTTTATATTTTTTTTTTACATAGTCTATTGAGTGCTGTATATATTTTGAAAGCAGTAAGTTATAGAACATTCCATATGATCAGGTCGTTTAAACAGATTTTACATTCATTTA
This sequence comes from Candidatus Cloacimonadota bacterium, assembly GCA_017998585.1. Next base: position 2,154 of record JAGOCT010000155.1, read on the forward strand.
GGTATAATTTAAAGAAAGTGCCGTAAAAACGGCACTAAACAGTATACAGAAAGGGTAATTTTAAACCAAAAAATGAAATAAAATCATGAAAATTTGTTAAATCAAATCTGATTTTCTTCAACTGTTTGTTCTATTAAATGATAAGTATCTATGGAAATTTGTAATTCTTCATTTGTAGGAATAACCATTATCGTTACAGGAGAATAGGCAGTTGACACAATTCCTTCAGCAGATCCCTGAACTTTATTTTTTTCATAATCCATAAAGATTCCGATGTTTTCAAGATTATGACAAATTCTTTCTCTCATCCTGGCACCATGTTGACCAATTCCGCCAGTGAAAACAAGCCCATCCACTTTCACCATGTTTGCCGAATACCCACCAATATATTTTCGGATTCTGTAAGAATAAATATCAAGTGCTTCTATTGCATTCTTATTATTGTTTTCAGCTTCTCTTTCTAAATCTCTTAAATCGTTTGAAATACCTGAAACACCCAGCAAACCTGATTTTTTATTCAAAATAGCGTTCAAATCCTGAGCAGTATAACCTCTCTCCAACAAATAAAAGATAATTGAAGGATCCAGATCACCACTTCTTGTACCCATTAAAAGTCCTTCAAGTGGCGTAAATCCCATGGATGTTTCAACTGATTTTCCACTAGATATGGCAGTGATTGAAGCACCATTACCCAAATGACAGGTAATTAAATTGGTATTTTCAGCTGAACGTTTCATCAGACTTAATGCCCTGTTTGCAACATAACGATGACTTGTTCCGTGAAACCCATAACGACGAATACGAAATTTATCATAAAATTCTCTTGGTAATCCATACATATAAGCAGCTGAAGGTAATGTTTGATGAAATGCTGTGTCAAAAACAGCAACCTGAGGTATAGCAGGCAGTAATTTTTCAAATATTCTGATACCCGTCAGATTAGGAGGATTATGCAGTGGTGCCAGTTCAATATTTTCTTCAATTGCCTGAACAACAGAATCATCAATCACAATAGAGGAAGCATATTTTTCTCCTCCATGAACAACCCTGTGCCCTATGCCAGCAATTTCCTTCATTGATCCGATAAAACCATGATCCTTGTGAGTCAGAGCACTAATAAGTAATTCAATTGCGTGCTGGTGGTCTTTAATTTCTAGCGTATTTGCATACTTTCTTTCTTCAGCCTCTTGAGAAATTGTCGCACTCTTTTCACCAATACGTTCAATCAAGCCTTTTCCTAATGACTTTTGATCAGGCATATTAAATACTTCGTATTTCAAAGATGAACTACCGCAATTAATCACTAGAATTTTTTTACTTGGATTATCAGGCGTTTTTGATTTCACCATTTTTCCTCCATTATCAGACTTTTTCAGCCTTTTTTGTTTTATTAAGTAAAAAATATTTATGATTACAATTTTGGCAACATTTTTTTTAAAATTGTTAAAAAGCATCTTGACTTATTAGTAAAAAGGGTATATAATTTAGTAAAAATTAGAGGGAGTATCAGGGGGATAAAATGAACTCTATGAAAACGATGTCAATTGGCTTGAAAATCAATATGATTTCTGTTACTTGTATTTTGCTACTTTCTGTAATTCTCAGCATCTTAAGTATATTGAGAATTTCAAACCTAGCTGAGAGTGTATCAAAACAAACTCTTGAATTGAAACTGAATGGTGACCTTAATGCCATGCATCAGTTTATAAAAAATTATTATGGAGATATTGTTTTAAAGGATGGCATTCTATCTGATGTTAATGGACTTAGTCTTGATAATCGTTTTGAAATGATTGATCAACTCAGTAAAGATTTAAAAGTAGTTGCAACCATTTTTGTGAAAGAGGGTAATGATTTTAAAAGAATTATTACCAGTATTAAAAAAGCAAACGGAGAAAGAGCTGTTGGTACTTTTTTAGGATCTGGCAGCGCTGCATATCCCTTTATGAATCAGGGTAAAAGATATATTGGAACAGCAGAAATTTTAAACCAACAATATATAACGGGTTACGAACCTCTTTTGTTTCAGGGAGATATTATTGGAATACTGTTTGTTGGTGTACCAGTAGAAGAAGTCGATTTACTTATTTCAAGTTCTATTCAAAAAACGATTGTTTTTTATACTGGAATCGTCATCGGATTGTTGTTTTTAATTTCATTTTCCTTGTATCATTTTGTTGATAGATTAATCAGTAATCCAGTAAAACAATGTGTTGAAGTCGCAAAAAAACTGGCTAATGGAAATACTGATATACGTATAAATAAAATTGCCAACGATGAGACAGGAGAACTCTCTTGTGCGATGCTTGACTTGTCAAAAATTATCAAAAGCTTAAATCATGAAATATTATTACTAACAGAATATGCAATGAAAGGGCAGTTGGATAAACGGGCTAATATTCAGTTACAAAAAGGTGATTTTGCCGTATTATTATCTGAACTTAACCATTTACTTGAAGCAGTTACAAATCCAATAAGTGAAGCAATAAATGTGATGAACTGCCTGGCAGAAAAAAATTTAACTGTCAGAGTAAATGGACACTATAATGGAGACTTTGAATTACTTAAACAGTATATTAATCAGGCCGCCGAAAATCTGAGTGCTTCAATATTAGAAGTAGAATCATCTATAGATCAAATCTACAATGCTTCAGAGCAATTGTCTTCGATTAGTCAGACTTTAGCTGATTCAGGAACTGAACAGGCAGCATCAATTGAAGAGATTTCGAGCTCACTTTCTGAAATTAATAGTCTTACAAATAGAAATGCTGAACAATCAAAACAAGGATTAAAGTTGGCAGATTTTGCAGTAAAATCTGTTGAAAAAGCAAATAATGCTATGGTAAAAATGAATCAGGCTATGATGATTATTCTTAAATCATCTCAAGAAACAAGTAAAATTATTAAAACAATTGATGAAATTGCGTTTCAAACAAATCTCCTGGCTTTAAATG
>JAGOCT010000156.1 GCA_017998585.1 Candidatus Cloacimonadota bacterium
TGCAAATAGTATGAGCCAGAAAAGCAAAGATATTGTTCATGAACTTGAAGAAATCGCTGATATTCCTGAAACCATTATTGACATCTCAGAGGAGGATATCGTTATTGATTTACCTGAAGAAGAAAAACCTTCAGGCGAATTTGAAGAAATAACTGATTTAACGGATAGTACATCCTCCACCATTACTATTGAGGATGAAAATCCTTCTCTCCAACTACATGAGATGGATGATGATGTTATTAATATTACGTTGAGTGTAGATGCCATAAATGAAGTCAGGATTAACAATAAAAGTAGCAAACCTGCTATCATAAATCCTGTGCAAAAAGCAAAGTTATTTGAAGACATACCCGAACCAATGGAATCTTTTATAAAAGGAACATCTTCATTAAATGTTAAAGAAGAATATGTTCATACTGCCTATGATGACGAAAATAGGGAAGTTAAAGGAAAAATTTATTTTGATAATGCTGCTGACGCACTGGTTATTGAAGATATAGTGGAAGAAGATGAAAAATTATCCCAAAAAAGTGAATCCCAAAAACTATCGCAAAAAACAATTGAGAAAAACAAAAACATACTGACAGATGTTGAACAACATGCGTCATCAGCAATGAACGATGATAAAGAAAGTGAAAAAGGTAGCAATTTACGCTCTGATGTAATAACAATAGAAATACCTCCAGAAGTGAGAACAAAGATTGAAAAATCTAAAATTGAGGATTTTGATTTTATAAATCTGGATGAAGCTGAACAAATAGCCAGTGAAGAAATCCTTATTCTTTCAGAGGATGATCTGATTGAGGAGCTTGAAGAATATGATCTAATCCCGGTTGATACCTCTAATACTGTAAATAACATAACAGTTAAAGAAAAAAGTAAAAATGACAATATAAACAGCGAAGATTATGTGAGAAAAGAAGTACGAGGCAAAGACGATACATTGGAAGTAAGCGCAATGGGGGATGTGAAAAAACAAAAGGTTGAACATGATGCGTCAGAAACCTCTGAGATTATACCTGAAAAAGCTGGAAAAATTTTAAAAAAAGAAACAACTGTAATAAAAGAAGAAGATGCTCCCACAATTATAGTTGCTCATGAAGCGAATGGTACAGCAAATTTTCAATCAGCAAAGATTTCACCAAAGAATGCAACAAAAAATGATAAAACGGTGGAATCTATCATTGAAGATGTGTCCGAAATACTTATTGATGACGAAAATGCAATAGGAAGCGATGCTGTAAGCAGTACAATGGAACCTGGAGCAGTAGAAACAAAACATGCAGAAGAATCTTTTAAGGTTGAACCAATTGCAAGTCGTAGTGGGGATAGTGTAAAAGAGGTAACGGTAGAGCAGCCTGCCACGCCATTTGAGACAATACCCGATGATATACAAAAAATGCTTGGTGGCAATCAAAGGATAGTAATTGTTGATGATGCAGGAGTAGGTGGCACTGAATTACCGGTTGCAGATAAATCAATAGACGAAATTGATAATCTGGTAAGCGGGATGATAGAAATTACCGAAGGTGAGGCAAAGATATTAACAGAGGCAGGTTTTAAAGAAGAAGAGGAATATATTGCTCCTATTTTAACGGGAACCCTTCCAACATTTCAGGATAAAATGGTGGAATTTGAAGAAGAATATAAGTTTAGCGATGATGACATTGTTTTTGTAGATAACGCTATTGTAACTGATGAATATGATAAGTATTTAAAGGTTATTGATGAATATTATGAAACTAAAACCGTTAAAAAAGGATCATCAACCTCTGAGCTATTTGGTTTGTCCAATGAAGAGCTTTCATTCTTTTATGATATCATGTTTGAAAAAGAATATGAAACAATAAAAGCGTCAAAAACCTTTAAGGATGTTGCGGTAGGAAGAGATCAGCCACAACGAGATGAGACCTTAATAAAACAATTCAAATATATTGAATCAAAACCAAAAAGTTTCAGTGAAAATGAAAAACGCAGCATAGAAGAAAATATTGAGTCGCCAATGGCAGTTATTATTGAGGAAAATATTGATGATATAGTTGGACGGTTGAAAAAAATAAAACCGCAAATAGATATTAATAATTTATTGGGCACGGCTCCTGATAAAGAAGTAAATGGAATGTTGGAAAATGTTTCAGAATCATTTGAAAAAAGTGAAGGTATTAATGTTGAACAGGAAAAATATACAAATATTACAGATCAGGTTATAGTTCTTGAAAGTAAGGATGATGTCAATAGATTTGTTGATACTATGCCAGTTGAGAAGCGAGCAAGTATTCGTAAACTGCTCAAATATCTGGATTCATTATTTGATAAATTACCTGAAGAAGTTATAAAAAATTTTGCCAATTCAGAATACTTTGATCTGTATGTAAAAGTGTTAAACGAATTAGGAGTATAAAAAGTATGGGATTGTTGGAAAAAGCACTTCAGTATAAACAAGAAATTAATAAAAAAGGCAAAGAGACACTTATTGATACAATCACAGGCCCTGCAGATACAGAGCTTGTACTTAAAGAAAAAAATAAATCAGAATCTTTAGATTTTCAAGATGATTTGCTCACCGAATTAAGCAGGGAAGACTTGAAAACCATTGAGCCTGTTGAAGATGAATTATTTATTTTACCAGAAGATGATAAAAAAACTTTCATGGAAGAAGAGAATACATTACATACAGTTGAAGAAAAAAAGGTAAGGGAATATTCAGATACTGTTACAAGTCTTAATGGAAAAGATGAATACCTTGGGCCGGAAGATGAACCCGATCTGGATGTATTACAAAGTGGGAAACAGGAAGAGTCAACTATACCAGGAAGCAGCAAATCTCAAAATAATACTAAATTCAAAATAGTGGAACAAGCTCATAATACTATGGATGAATCATTAAAAGATGAAAACGATAAAGAGCAAACGCTTTCTGAAGCCATATCAAGCAAGCCTGATAAAAAATTTCAGGATTTTGTTGTTTTATATGAAATTGGCAAAGAAATTGTAAAATCAAAATCGCTGAATGAACTGTATGATACAATACTTTTTTCGGTGATGGGGCAGATTGGTTCAGCTTCATCTACGTTATTGGTATTGAATCCTGATGATGAAAATTCTCTTATGGTAGCAGATTCACGGGGTATTACTATCAAGAATAAGAATATTAAATTTGATACATCCAGAGGTTTATTTAAGGTATTAATGCAATCAAAAGGTGTTGTTGATATTGAAAAGTATAAACAGCAAACACAATATCGGGATGAATATTATCAGCTTATAGCGATTGATGCACGTTTATTTGTACCATTGCGGTACAATGCAATGGTTTTTGGTGCTCTGGTGCTTGGTGATAAAATAACAATTGGTGATTATAATGAGGAAGAGATAGATTTTATTGAACAGGTAAGTGAGTTTGCAGCGATTGCTTATGAAAAAGTTAAAAAAATTGAATATTTAGAAAGTGATATACAAAGGTATCTGGATGATAAAAATTTCTGGCAATCGATAGAAGAATATAAACAGAGTTTACGCAAATATCCTCAGCATGATTATTTTAAAATAACTGTACAGAACATAATGAAAACAAATGGAATTTTAAGCTTTGCTGTTTTTGTTAAAAATAATAAAACTATGGATTTCTCCTTACTTTTAACTGAAGAGGATGATGCTCTTTTATTAAATGAATCAGTTAGTATAATAAAAAAAGAATCTCCATTTTTAGATTATATTGCTTCATTACACCTGCCTACCGTTATTGAAGATTTTGATAGAAATAAAGCTATTAAAGAAGTTTTTACAGAGAGCTGTATGCGAAAGATGACAGTATTCTGGATATATCCTTTCCAGATAAGTGATGATCTTTTAGGCTTTGTTTGTGTTTTCCGGTTGAATGATTATCAGTTGAAAGATTTACAATTTGACAATTTCAGGTCGCTGTCAGATGTTATTTTAACTCATTATTGGTCATCGCGGCTAATTGAATATCAATACACCAATTATATTGATGTGATTGCGCCGGTGTTTAATAGAATATCAAAAGAGTTAAACAATGCTTCAAAATTGTCAATACCGCTTACTATTGTTTTGTTTACTATAAAAAATTTGAAGCGGTATTATATTGTACAGGGTTTCAATAAAACAAAAGAGCTGATTGATAAAGTTGAGGATATCATACACAACCGTCTTTCGGAAGGTGATTTTACTGCCAAGATAGATAGGCATAAATTTTTGATTGTGTTACCAGGTAAAAATAAGAAGTTTGCTGTACCATTTGCCAATGCATTAAAGAATGAAATCGTTCAGCAGTTCAGTCAAAAAGAATTACAGTTGCTGGTTACCTTTTTAATGGCGGAATACCCTGAAGATGGCAATGACATGTATTCACTTCTTGATGCAATAGATTGATTATGAGTAACTATCGCACAAATAATAATGATTTTTGTTTTTAACTATTTGCATAAAGGCTAACTACCGCAGTAATAACAAAGGGTTTACTGGCTTATAGTTTTTTCTGATTTCAAAGTGTAAATGCGGCCCTGTGGTTCTGCCTGTATTGCCTGATTTTGCTATTAATTGGCCGGTAGCAACCTTATTCCCTTTTGTTGCCGAAATAGTATTTAAGTGTCCATAAAGAGTAAAATAACCTCTTGAATGCTGTATAATCACTAAATTTCCATACCCGCCTTTGTACCCGGCAAAAATAACTATTCCATCGCGTGATGCATAAACAGGTGAATTAACAGGGCAGGCAATATCAACACCTGCATGGAACCTGTGTATATGATCAATTGGGTCATTTCGTACACCAAAATTTGAACTTAGTTTTCCTGTTGTTAGGGGAGAAACGAAAGCAGTTCCCAAAAATAATGAACGATCCAGATTAGAAATTGTTCCGCATGGTATGAAGATGTAGGGTTTATGTTCATTACAGGTTATTTTATTTATTTTTAAGATATATGGAAGTGGTATGCGATAGTTTACTGCAATTGATTCATAGGTTTCATTTTCATTTTTCTGATAAATAATACCACGCATATTGGGTATATACAGGGATATTCCTTTTTTAATATCTGAAGGTGATGAAAGTGAAT